>NZ_JAZEYD010000040.1:0-2230 GCF_037027805.1 Acinetobacter sp. 161(2023)
ATTATTATAGAAGCCCCCATGAATAAATCGCTCATCATTTTCGGCATCGTCAACATAACCTCGGACAGTTTCTCCGATGGAGGCCGGTATCTGGCGCCAGACGCAGCCATTGCGCAGGCGCGTAAGCTGATGGCCGAGGGGGCAGATGTGATCGACCTCGGTCCGGCATCCAGCAATCCCGACGCCGCGCCTGTTTCGTCCGACACAGAAATCGCGCGTATCGCGCCGGTGCTGGACGCGCTCAAGGCAGATGGCATTCCCGTCTCGCTCGACAGTTATCAACCCGCGACGCAAGCCTATGCCTTGTCGCGTGGTGTGGCCTATCTCAATGATATTCGCGGTTTTCCAGACGCTGCGTTCTATCCGCAATTGGCGAAATCATCTGCCAAACTCGTCGTTATGCATTCGGTGCAAGACGGGCAGGCAGATCGGCGCGAGGCACCCGCTGGCGACATCATGGATCACATTGCGGCGTTCTTTGACGCGCGCATCGCGGCGCTGACGGGTGCCGGTATCAAACGCAACCGCCTTGTCCTTGATCCCGGCATGGGGTTTTTTCTGGGGGCTGCTCCCGAAACCTCGCTCTCGGTGCTGGCGCGGTTCGATGAATTGCGGCTGCGCTTCGATTTGCCGGTGCTTCTGTCTGTTTCGCGCAAATCCTTTCTGCGCGCGCTCACAGGCCGTGGTCCGGGGGATGTCGGGGCCGCGACACTCGCTGCAGAGCTTGCCGCCGCCGCAGGTGGAGCTGACTTCATCCGCACACACGAGCCGCGCCCCTTGCGCGACGGGCTGGCGGTATTGGCGGCGCTGAAAGAAACCGCAAGAATTCGTTAACTGCACATTCGGGATATTTCTCTATATTCGCGGTTCAGCAGGCATGTCCCCTTTGAGGGCGACCCGACGACAGGATAATCGACCTTATGGTGCGCAAATATTTCGGCACAGACGGTATTCGTGGCAAAGCCAACGAAGGCGCGATGACGGCGGAAACCGCCTTGCGCGTCGGCATGGCGGCTGGCCGTGTCTTTCGTCGCGGTGACCACCGCCATCGTGTCGTGATCGGCAAGGATACGCGCCTGTCGGGCTATATGCTTGAACCCGCGCTCACAGCCGGTTTCACCTCGATGGGCATGGACGTATTCCTTTTTGGCCCGCTGCCGACAACGTATAGGAAGAATAAACGCCCTTTTCACCCAAGTCCAACAGCTTTGGACCGCAGTTGACTCTTTCGACACCCCTGCGATGCAACCCAATCCGGCTGACGGGGAGCCAGCAACGCTGAAAATTTACCCTCCTCTTTCCCACTAGCGGCTCCTTTTCCGACAACCAGCACGGCGGATCCCTGCCGCGGCGCTGTGAACGCAGCATTTTGATTGGTATCGTTGGCCTTCAGGCTCGTCAGTCAAACAGACCCAGGAGCAGCTCAGCCGGTGGCGCCCGGCTTTCGGGTAACGCCCTGGTCCCGCTGGTTTCGGCTTTGTGCTTCAGGTGATCAAGGATCTGCTTGATCACTATAGGGTCTTCAATGCAGGCGATGACTTTCATGGCGCCGCCGCAGCCGCTGCAGGTCTCGATGTCGATATTGAAAACACGCTTGAGCCGTTGCGCCCATGTCATCGACGCTCGCCGTTGTGCTGGTGTTGCCGGTTCATCAGCCACCCTGACCTTGTTGCCCCTGCCCCGTTTTGCCGGCGTGACCAACGCCCGGTGCCGACTGTTGGGTGCGAACACCCCGTGGAAGCGGGTTAGGTTGACTCTGGGCTTCGGTACCAGGGCGGCCAGCCTTGCAATGAAATCCAATGGTTCGAAAATGACGTGCGTGGTGCCGTCCCGGTACGGCGTCTTGAGCTGGTAGCGCACGTTGCCGCCTCGTGTTAACGACAGCCGCTTCTCGGATACCGCCGGGCGGCTGATGTACCGGCACAGCCGTTCGAGCTTCTTGCGTTCATCGGCCCTGGCCGCCACGCCGGCGTGCAGGCTGGACCCGGCTACCTTGCCAATCCCGTCACCGAACGGATCACCACTGGTCGGCAGAGTTTGCAAAGTGAACACCTTTCGCCCCGCCTGTGAACCGACAGCGATACGGTAAGTGATCGAGTGCCCCAGCAGGGGTGTCATCGGGTCGTCATCCACCGCATCCGAGGCCAGATAGCTGTTTTCGACATCCCGTTCCAGCAGGCCTTGCCGTTCCAGATAGCGACCCACCCGGTGGGCGATGGTGTGCGTCAGC
>NZ_JAZEYD010000041.1:0-1634 GCF_037027805.1 Acinetobacter sp. 161(2023)
CAATCATTTTATAGCTTTAAAATCGGTTAATTTGAGGGAGTATTCCCCTACCATTTTTAATACAATTTTTTTAGATAAAACTAGGATATGTGTCTAGAATACGAATTAATATTGCTGCTTCCCTTGTTGGGTAACATCGACATTGTTTGGAAAGTTTTTATACGTTTGCTCTTGTGGCTTGAGTCCACCAACTTAATTGAACAGGATATATTATGGAAAATATAATGAAAGCAATGGTTTATTATGGTGATCATGATATTAGATTCGAGGAACGCAAAAAACCAGAACTAATTGATCCGACAGATGCCATTATTAAAATGACAAAAACGACAATTTGTGGAACGGATCTTGGTATTTATAAAGGTAAAAATCCTGAAATTGAACAAAAAGAACAAGAAAAAAATGGTTCATTCAATGGTCGTATTTTAGGTCATGAAGGTATTGGTATTGTTGAACAAATTGGTTCATCAGTAAAAAATATCAAAGTTGGCGATAAAGTAATTGTTTCATGCGTAAGTCGTTGTGGTACATGTGAAAACTGTGCAAAACAGTTATATTCTCATTGTCGCAATGATGGTGGTTGGATCATGGGATACATGATCGATGGAACTCAAGCTGAGTATGTACGTACTCCTTTTGCTGATACTTCATTATATGTGCTACCTGAAGGCTTAAATGAAGATGTAGCTGTTTTACTTTCTGATGCTCTACCTACAGCTCATGAAATTGGTGTTCAAAATGGGGATATTAAGCCTGGTGATACAGTGGCTATTGTTGGTGCCGGCCCTGTTGGTATGAGTGCACTATTAACAGCTCAATTTTACTCTCCAAGTCAAATCATTATGATTGATATGGATGAAAACCGCTTAGCTATGGCAAAAGAGTTAGGAGCAACGGATACAATTAATTCGGGAACAGAAGATGCTATTGCACGCGTAATGGAGTTAACTAATCAACGTGGTGTTGATTGTGCTATTGAAGCTGTAGGAATTGAGCCTACTTGGGATATTTGTCAAAACATTGTCAAAGAAGGCGGACATTTAGCTAACGTTGGTGTGCATGGTAAGTCTGTGAACTTTTCTCTTGAAAAATTATGGATTAAAAATTTAACAATCACTACTGGCTTAGTGAATGCAAATACTACAGGAATGCTATTAAAATCTTGTTGTTCTGGAAAACTTCCAATGGAAAAGTTAGCAACGCATCATTTTAAATTTAATGAAATTGAAAAAGCATATGATGTATTCATTAATGCAGCAAAAGAAAAAGCAATGAAAGTAATTATTGATTTTTAATAATCAAAGAATAAAAAATCGGGGCACATGCCTCGATTTTTTTTAGCGACTGTTCTGAATTAATATACTTTGATGATAGTAATCTTACTTGCTCCCAGAACCTGTAACTTATTTTATGATATTCACTCTATCCATTAGGAAGAAAAAAACGACTCCAAAAACTTCTCTTTTTAGACTCTTCTTCTTCCACCACTTTTGAGAACTATAAACTTTATTTATTTTATCTTTTTTATCCGTAGGTAATGCTCCCAAAAATTAAGCTAGTTTAAAAGTAGAAAATTCACTCGTCTTTATAAGTATTTCTAAACTTAACATAATACGCCTTATACGAAATACAAC
>NZ_JAZEYD010000042.1:0-1482 GCF_037027805.1 Acinetobacter sp. 161(2023)
TGTAAGCCCCAAATAGAAATGTCCGGTTTCTCCAAAGTAAAAATGTCCGCTTTTAGAATATGCGTATTTGCAATTTTCTTAGCGGACTGTTTGATATGTTGGTGTCTATGTCGGATAAAGAACTTAAACGATTGTCAGTCTTGCAAGAAATCTGTGATCAACGCATTAGCCAGTCTCAGGCTGCTCAGCTGCTTCATATTTCAGAGCGTCAAATCAGACGCTTATTGCAAAAATACAAAGCTCAAGGTCCAGCTGCTTTAGCCCATGCGGCACGTGGCCAAACCAGCAACTCTAAGATTCCTGAAGAACTCAGATTGAAGTGCCTCAATATTGTCTCTGATCAATTTCATGGTTTCGGACCCACCTTAGCCCATGAAAAGCTGACCAGCATTCATGGCTTTGATATTTCCGTGGAAACATTGCGTTCCTGGATGATTGCAACCAATTTGTGGATTCCTCGCTCTAAACGCCTGAAACGACCCTATCAGCCTCGATATAACCGGGATTGTTATGGTGAACTGATCCAAATTGATGGCTCACACCATGACTGGTTCGAAGGACGTGCTCCTAAATGCTGTCTACTGGTGTTTATCGATGATGCCACAGGAAGCTTACAGCACCTACGTTTCTGTGAATCAGAATCAACCTTTGACTATATGCTTTCAACTAGAGCTTATATTGAACAACACGGTAAACCATTGGCATTTTACAGCGATAAACATTCAGTCTTTAGAGTGAATCAAAGCAGTAAGAAAGACACCAAGATTACGCAATTTGGGCGCGTACTCAACACGCTCAATATCGACATCATCTTCGCCAACTCACCACAGGCCAAAGGTCGTGTAGAACGCGCCAATAGAACACTACAGGATCGCTTGATCAAAGAGATGCGACTGGAAGGCATCTCCTCAATTGCCGAAGCAAATATTTGGTTACCCCGCTTTATTGAGCAGTTCAATCTAAAATTTGCGAAGATAGCCTTTAATCCCAAGGATCTACACCGGAGTGTCACTGAAACCCCTGAGGAATTAGATGATATTTTTACTTGGCGTGAGCCACGTAGAGTCACCAACAGCCTGACCATTACGTATGATAAATGCGTATATATACTGGAAAGTACAGAAGAAAATCAAAAGCTGATCGGCAAATATATTGAGTTCCTAGAATACCCAGATGGGACTGTAGCCATTGAATATCAAGGGAGAAAGATCACCTATAGCATCTTCGATAAACTAAGTCAGCTTAACCAGCGAGAGATTGTTGAGAATAAACGTTTGGGTTCTGTGCTGGTACATATTCAACAGCAGCATGAAGAATTGGAACAGCATAACCAACGGAATCGTTCTCAAAAGATGCCAAGTAGACGTGCACAGAAAACAGCTATTCAACAGCGAAATCTAAATCCTGTGCTTGACTTGGAAATGCCTGTATAGGACATTTCTATTTAGTTATTAGGTAGGACATTTCTACTTGGGAATAACA
>NZ_JAZEYD010000043.1:0-1423 GCF_037027805.1 Acinetobacter sp. 161(2023)
AGCCTTTTTCTATCGAGTGCCGCTTTTTTCTTCTATTTTGCGGAAAAAGTCATATATATGCCTTCTTTTTAGGCACTTCAATCAACTTTAGATGAGATATTAAACTTTTTTTACTTTATCAACTTCATGTAGAATAGATTATTCGTGCAATAGTTTGGCATTAACTCACCATGTGGCAGTTCGCTAAAAAAGTATTTGTTTGCATACTTGTAGTGTTTGCTACGAGTGGGCCTTGTTATGCCAATTCAAAACATAACTTCTATGTGCTTACTTTATCTATTCTAAGCTACAGTAAGTGGGAGAATGTGAATACTCCTACTCTTTGTGTTATTGATAATCCCTCCATTACATCTACCTTTCAATCTTATATCCAGCAAATGTCTTATAATTATCGTGTTCAAACTGTAAACGCGAAAGATTTTGCTCGTTCACATTGTCAGGCTGTTTATTTCTCTACTACTACGCCACAGCAACAACAAAGTCTTATTCAGAACTATCCTTATCGTTCTTTACTTTCTTTAAGCATTAATAATTCAGAATGTGAAATAGGAAGTATCTTTTGTTTATATAACCAAAATAATTACACTACCTTTAAAGTTAACTTAGATGCTTTAAGTCACTCCAAAGTTCATATTGATCCGAGAGTATTACTCTTGGCTAAGAATGCGGAGTAAGGGTCATGATATCAAAGTTGTATCAGTCCACTTCATTACATGCTTTATTTAGAAAATCTCAATTTACTATTTTCGCAATTACTTTCTTTATCTGCTCTTTTACGTTTGTATCAATTTCTGTTTTTACAATGGAAACTTACGCCAAACAAAACTTGCAATTGCTTAGCCATACTCTACTAGAGCGTATTCAGCCCGCAGTTGTATTTAATGATAAAATTACGATAGAGCAAATTTTGAATGAATATACGAATGACCATTCAATTCGTACTATTCATATTTATGATTCAGAACATCATTTAATTGCACAAAGTTTTAAATTATCAAGTCAGACTTCAATTTTAGAGGGCTGGTTTGATCATTGGTTTTTAAATGAACCTGTTCATCTTACAATTTACCATCATGAACAAAATGTAGGTGAATTAACACTTTTTGGCAGTTCTGAAAAAATATTGCAATTCCTCAAAATGATTATGGTGGGGCTTGCAATTGCGATGTTGTTTATTGTTTGCGCTTTGTGGTGGTCAGTAAACTTAACTTATCGTCAAATTATGCAGGCTATTTATCCACTTACCAATATTGCTCAAATTGTAAGTGAGCAAAAAGCTTATAATCTTCGTTTTCCTTATAATCGTATTAAAGAATTTCAAGATTTAAATACCGTTTTTAACGAGTTACTTGAAGAAATTCAGATATGGGATAACCAGCTACAAAAGGAAAATCGTAAATTATCCTTTCAGGCTCATCATGAC
>NZ_JAZEYD010000044.1:0-1368 GCF_037027805.1 Acinetobacter sp. 161(2023)
GTGAAATTTGAAGGCGCTAACTTTGCCGATGCCCAGTTCCTGAGAGTAGGCAATGATCTGGTGATCAAGGCCTATGGTACAGAAGATTCGGTAACCTTTAAAACTTACCTAGCTGAAAGTGATTCTACTAGCCGAGACTTTAACTTTATCTTTGCTGATAAGACGATCTCTACTTCGGAAATCATAGGTATGACTATACAGTTAACAGGCACAGACAGTAATGATGTGCTAAATGGCTGGAGAGGTAAGGATAATCTTGTTGGAGGTCTTGGGGATGACACCTTAAATGGTGTAGGCGGAGATGACCAGTTAGAAGGTGGTGCTGGAAATGACACCTTAAATGGTGGTGAAGGTAATGATCTCCTGAATGGCGGAGCAGGCAATGACACGCTAAATGGCGGCGTTGGTCTGGATACCTTGATTGGTGGCAGTGGTAATGATGTGCTGACTGGTGGTGATTATGAGAAAGATATTTATATCTTCCAGTCGGGTCATGGTCAGGACATTATCAATGACAGAAGTTATGACTGGGGCTACTTCAATCAGTTTAACGATGTGAAATTTGAGGGAGCTAATTTTACTGATGTCCAATTCCTGAGAGTAGGCAATGATCTGGTGATTAAGGCTTATGATACAGAAGATTCGGTGACCCTTAAGAACTACCTGAATGAGAATGATTCCATTAGCCGAGACTTTAATTTTATCTTTGCGGACAAGACGATCTCTACTTCGGACATCATCGGTATGACCATGCAGTTAACAGGCACAGACAGTAATGATGTGCTAAATGGCTGGAGAGGTAAGGATAATCTTGTTGGAGGTCTTGGGGATGACACCTTAAATGGTGGTGAAGGTAATGATCTCCTGAATGGCGGAGCAGGGAATGACACACTGAATGGCGGAATTGGTGCTGATACTGCGATTTTCAAAATTTTAGAAGGTTTGGGAAATGATGCTACAGGTGGTAACGGCATTGATACATGGTCAGACTTTAATGTTTCTCAAGGAGATAAAATCAATATCTCTGAGTTAATTATTGGGCATGCTAGCAAAGAAAATCTCAATCAGTTTGTATCATTTGAAAAAAGCGGTTCAACAGTTACGCTAAGTTTGGATAGAGATGGAAATGATGTAAATTATTCAGCTACCAAGCTATTAATTTTAAATAATCAAACAAATGTAAATAGTTTGAATGACTTAATTAAAGCTGATGTATTTGTAATTTAGTTCATCAATCACACTTTAATTTAAATCTTAAAGATTGAATAAAAAACCGCTATCTAATAGCGGTTTTTTATTCACAATCTCTATAAAGAACTTTCATACTCCACATGCCCATCTTCAATCGCAGGAATAATCTCTACAAAC
>NZ_JAZEYD010000045.1:0-1274 GCF_037027805.1 Acinetobacter sp. 161(2023)
TGATGTGTGCTGAAAAAACAGGAGGTTTTAACTTGGTAAACTAAACACACTCATCAGGAGTTTACCATGAGCAAGAAACACAAGACTTACACCACAGAATTTAAAGCTGAAGCCATCAAATTAATTGAAGCCAATCAAGGCAATGTCTCGGAAACAGCTAGACAACTTAGCATTTCAATGCAAACTCTTTCAAATTGGAATACCAAAGCAAAGGCTGGAACTTTAGCAGGTACAAAACAGTATTCACCTGATCTAAACGCTCTACTCGAAGAAAATAAAAAACTCAAACAACAGCTCAAAATAGCTGAAATGGAACGTGAATTTTTAAAAAAGGCAGCAGCGTACTTTGCCAAAGAAAGTCAGTAAGGTACGCCTATATGAAACAAAAAAGATATTCTTTTCCAATTACCTTAATGGCTCGATTACTTCATGTTTCAGTTTCATGTTTTTATGATTGGCTCAAGAGAGGCGTGAGCAAAAGAACGATTCAACGAAATCAACAGACGATATTGGTGAAAATAGCCCATGAGGAGACAAGGCAGAGCTATGGTTATATTCGATTAACCAAATACTTACAAGCTCAGGGTATAAAAATGAGTATGTACGCTGTACGTCAGATAAAAGCGCTGAACCACCTGTATTGTAAGCGACACAAGCGTTTTAAAAGGACTACGAATAGTGACCATAATCGAGCGATCTATGAAAACCTGCTGGAGCAACAATTCTCAATGACTAGACCAAATCAAGCATGGTCAAGTGATATTACGTACATATGGACTGTTGAAGGATGGCTGTACTTAGCAGCGGTAAAAGACCTTTACACGAAGCAAGTGGTTGGCTATAGCTTAAATGAGCGCATGACAACACAGCTTGTTTGTAATGCGCTAAATATGGCTATTCACAATCAAAAACCAACCAAAGAACTGATTGTGCATTCAGACAGAGGAAGTCAATATTGCAGCCATGAATATCGAAATATACTTGAGCAATATGGTTTTCAAGGTTCAATGAGCAAGCGCGGAGACTGTTACGATAATGCACCGATTGAAAGCTTTTGGGGAATACTGAAAAATGAGTTAGTGCATCATTACAACTATCAAACCAGAGAAGAAGCCAAAGCAGATATTATAAAATACATTGAATTATTTTATAATCATCGAAGAATTCAAAAGGGTTTGGGTTTTAAGACACCAAATCAAATGGCCGAAGACTTTTATAAGTTGGCTGCCTAGAATCTCCCAAGGGAAAGTCTCCTGATAATTCAGCGTATATCA
>NZ_JAZEYD010000046.1:0-1221 GCF_037027805.1 Acinetobacter sp. 161(2023)
AGAGGTGGATCAGGAAATTTGAACAACACTTATAAGTGATATTTTGCTCCCCAAATGATGTTATAAACATCAATATATGGAGTATTTTATGGCACGTAGACCAAGAAGAAATCATTCAAATGATTTTAAAGCTAAGGTAGCACTTGCTGCGATTAAAGCAGAAAAAACACTTGCTGAATTGAGTGCTGAATTTGATGTTCATCAAAACCAAATTATCGACTGGAAAAATCAACTGATTTCAGCTTCCTCGCAAGCTTTCGATCAATCAAAAGCTCCAACAGAACCACCCATCGATCTAAAAAAACTACATGCAAAAATCGGTGAGCAGGCATTAGAAATTGATTTTTTAGAAGGTGTGTTGAAGAAACTGGGCCGCTTCAACCACAAAAGTTAATCGATGACTCACTTCAGATTTCAGTATCTAAGCAAGCTCAGCTGCTGAAAGTCTCCCGTGGTTGTTATTACTATCGCCCAAAACCTGTGAGTGCATCAGATCTGAAGCTGATGCGGTGTATGGATGAGTTACATATGCAATACCCTTTTGCAGGTAGCCGTATGATGCGTGATTTGTTGAATCGTCAAGGACATCATATAGGACGACGTCATACACGTACTTTAATGAAGAAAATGGGCATTAATGCGTTATATTGCAAACCAAATTTAAGCCAGGCTAATCAAGCTCACCGCAAATATCCATATCTGCTCAAAGGATTGGCTATTCAGCGCAGTAATCAAGTGTGGTCTACGGATATAACGTATATCCCTATGGCAAAAGGCTTTGTTTATTTATGTGCTGTGATTGATTGGCATAGCCGCAAGGTACTTGCGCATAGAGTATCGATTAGTATGGAGGTTACATTTTGCATAGAAACATTAAATGAAGCTATTGAAAAATATGGTCGACCTGAAATATTTAATACAGACCAAGGCAGTCAGTTTACCAGTGATGCATTTATTGATGTATTGAAATCAAATGACATCCAAATCAGCATGGATGGTAAAGGTCGATGGGTTGATAATGTGATGGTTGAACGATTATGGCGGAGCGTTAAATATGAAGAGGTGTATCTCAAAGCCTACAGCAATGTTTTGGATGCGAAGAAGCAATTAAACGCATATTTTGAATTTTATAATTTGAAACGACCTCATTCGAGTCTGGACAAAATGACTCCAGATGAGTTTTACTATGACCAGCTACCACAACAAAATAAGGTAGCTTAA
>NZ_JAZEYD010000047.1:0-1180 GCF_037027805.1 Acinetobacter sp. 161(2023)
CTCTGTACACGACAAATTTCACAGAACCCTTATCCTATCAGGATTCTGCTTTCTTAAAATTGCCAAAATTTCCTTAAACTCTTCTTTTTTCCCAAAACCAATTAAACGCTGAATCGCCATTTGAACATAGTCTAAACCATAGCGAAATAAACTCATTGAGAGTCGTCCATGCTTCTTTATTTTTATCGCTTTTTTTTGATTATGTTGCCATTCACCCGTTAAGTAACACCAACAGAAGCTTATAGCTAACACCGCAATCAATTTTTTCACTCGTCTAGGGTCTGTCAAGCGCGTATTTTCAAGATTAAACCCGCGTCCTTTGAGACAACTGAATAAGGTTTCAATTTCCCAGCGTAATGCATAATCCTGAATAGCATTGGCATTAAACTGAGGAGAAACGACGAGTAAAAGCTCTCCATTTTCTAACTGTAGTGCACTTATATATAGTTTCACCCGACCAACCAAAATCCGTCGTTTACGACATTCAATTTGACCAACTTTAAGATGGCGAAATAAATCACTAATTTTATGATTCTTTCCTAAATGATTGGTGACAATGAAGTTTTTTTAACACGAATGCAGAAGTTGATGTCTTGTTCAATTAACCATGTAAACCACTGCTCACCGATAAACTCTCTGTCTGCGAACACATTCACAATACGGTCTTTACCAAAAATGGCTATAAAGCGTTGAATCAAAGCAATACGCTCTTTCGTATCTGAATTTCCACGTTTATTAAGCAATGTCCAAAGGATAGGTATCGCTATTCCACGATAAACGATTGCGAGCATCAGGATATTAATATTTCGTTTTCCCCATTTCCAATTGGTTCTATCTAAAGTCAGTTGCACTTGGTCGAATGAAAACATATTGAAAATCAACTGAGAAATTTGACGATAATCAAAATACTGACCTGCAAAGAAGCGCTGCATACGTCGATAAAATGATTGTGGTAAACACTTGATGGGCAAGGCTTTAGATGCAGAAGAAAGATTACATGTTTGCTTTAAAATAATCACAAGCATGATGAGCGCAAAGCACTTTAAATGTGACTTGTTCCATTTTAGAGATTTGTTTAAGATAAGATATAACTCATTGAGATGTGTCATAGTATTCGTCGTTAGAAAACAATTATTGTGACATTATTTCAATGAGTTATCTATTTTTGTCGTGTACAGAG
>NZ_JAZEYD010000048.1:0-1137 GCF_037027805.1 Acinetobacter sp. 161(2023)
TTATGCAGTTACTTTCGCAACAACACCAGCACCTACAGTACGACCACCTTCACGGATCGCAAAACGTAGACCTGGGTCCATTGCGATTGGGTGGATTAATTCTACTGACATTTCAACGTTGTCGCCTGGCATAACCATTTCAACGCCGTCTTGTAATTGGATTGCGCCAGTTACGTCAGTTGTACGGAAGTAGAACTGTGGACGGTAGCCGTTAAGGAATGGAGTATGACGACCACCTTCTTCTTTAGAAAGTACGTATACTTCTGCATCGAATTTAGTGTGTGGCTTGATTGTACCTGGTTTAGCAAGTACTTGACCACGTTGTACGTCTTCACGCTTAGTACCACGAAGAAGAACACCACAGTTCTCGCCCGCACGACCTTCGTCAAGAAGTTTACGGAACATTTCAACGCCAGTAACTGTAGTTGTTTGAGTATCACGGATACCAACGATTTCAACTGATTCGCCTACTTTCACGATACCAGCTTCTACACGACCAGTTACTACTGTACCACGACCAGAGATAGAGAATACGTCTTCGATTGGCATTAAGAATGCTTTATCGATAGCACGTTCTGGTTCTGGAATGTAAGAATCAAGCGCTTCAACAAGAGCAAGAACTGAAGACTCACCATATTGACCAGCATCGCCTTCCAACGCTTTAAGCGCAGAACCACGGATAACTGGAGTGTCATCACCTGGGAAGTCATAAGTAGAAAGAAGTTCACGAACTTCCATTTCTACTAATTCAAGTAATTCTTCATCATCAACAAGGTCACACTTGTTCAAGAATACGATGATGTAAGGTACACCAACCTGACGAGAAAGAAGGATGTGTTCACGAGTTTGTGGCATTGGACCATCAGTCGCAGCACATACAAGGATCGCGCCGTCCATCTGAGCAGCACCAGTAATCATGTTTTTAACATAATCGGCGTGGCCCGGGCAGTCTACGTGAGCGTAGTGACGGATTGGAGAATCGTATTCTACGTGTGAAGTATTAATTGTAATACCACGTGCTTTTTCTTCAGGTGCTGAGTCGATTTGTGAGTAATCTTTCGCTTCACCGCCGTAAGTTTTTGCACAAATAGTTGCAATCGCAGCAGTTAAAGTTGTTTTACCATGGTCAACGTGACC
>NZ_JAZEYD010000049.1:0-1039 GCF_037027805.1 Acinetobacter sp. 161(2023)
GGCTTTGTTGCACAAAGCTATTCTTGAAGGCTTCTTCAGTAATATAATTTCCAGATGAAGAAGCCTACACCTAAAATCTATCGTACAACCAATTGGTCCTCGTATAACCAAGCTTTAATCAAGCGAGGAAATATTTCAATCTGGTTTGATCCTAAGACGCAATGGTATGCACAACCACAAGGCAAGCAAGGACGAAATCAAACTTATTCCGATACAGCGATTCAATGCTGTTTAATGATCAAATCTCTATTCCGTCTTTCTTTACGTATGGTTACTGGCTTTGTTCAAAGCCTGATTAAACTCTGTGGCTTGAATTGGACAGCACCAGATTACTCCACCCTTTGTAGACGACAAAAGCATATTGATATTGCGATAAGCTATCAGAAAAGTCATGATGGGTTACACCTACTTGTCGACTCTACGGGTTTAAAGTTTTTAGGTGAAGGCGAATGGAAGCGTAAAAAACATCAGCCTGAATACCGTCGGCAATGGCGTAAACTGCATATTGGTATAGATGCTGAAACACTGCAAATACGTGCCGTTCAGCTTACTACAAATAATGTCAGTGATTCACAAGTACTAGGTGATTTACTGGATCAAATTCCACTAGATGAGCGAATAGATTCTGTCTATACCGATGGCGCGTACGACACGAAGTGCTGCAGAAAAGTGATTTCAGATCGTCAAGCACATGCAGTAATTCCACCCAGAAAGAATGCCAAGCCCTGGAAAGATTCTAAAATAAGTTCAATAGAACGAAATGAGTTACTTCAAACGGTTAAACATTTAGGCAGAACCCTATGGAAAAAATGGTCGGGTTATCACCGTCGTAGTTTGGTGGAAACCAAGATGCATTGCATCAAATTATTAGGTGATAGGCTGACGGCAAGACATTTTCAAAGTCAGGTCAATGAAATTCATGCGCGTGTGGCAGTTCTGAATAGATTTACGGAATTAGGTAGACCTCGCACCCAAGTTGTGTCTTAAATTTGAATGGATTGGGGAGAACTCAGCTTTTGAATGTTTATGCAACAAAGCC
>NZ_JAZEYD010000005.1:0-238869 GCF_037027805.1 Acinetobacter sp. 161(2023)
CCCCTTTTTCAATATTACCGCAACAACAGTTCGTTTTTTAATCAAAAATGATAAAAATAGTCATTTTTTATATAAACATGGTTGTAAAAGCATCAATTTATCTAAAATTTTCTCGTCTTGATTCTTTTCCTGCCACCTAAGGGGGCGACAATCAATATATTCACAATATCCACCCTCACCTTGTAAGCACTGTTCATTCCAGCTTAGTTGGTACTGAAAGCTTCCAACATATCCAGCAGCTAATCCAAACTTGTAGTCGCCACGGCTTTGTGCATAAAGTTCAAAAATAATTTTTCCATTTTTTTTACACTGCCAAGAAAATTCTCTGGGCAAATACATCTCTCTACCGTTTGGTGTTCTAACTTTTGGATAAACGCGATGGATATGTAAATTTACATCTTCAGTAAAGCTTTCAACAGGCTTCCCAAATTCTTGAATATCTAATCTTGAACATAAGATGATATTCCACTGATTTCTTATTTGTGAAAACGTAAGCTGAGTCGTTTCATTTAAATTAATGATTTGGCATGTATAGAAACATAAAGATAAAAAAGGTAAATGTAGAGCTCTTGCATGCTTAAACTTTCCTAATCCTTCAACTTGATACTTTTGCCCTTTATAAAAAACTTCACCCTCACACAAACATAGTGTTGACCAATAGTCCGAAACACCCCACTGCAATGCAGAGGTATTAGAGATATTTTCTGGAGTCTGAATAGTAAGATTGCAACCCATTTCTAGGTCTAAGCGCTGAAGATGGATCTTTGGGATTTTCCACTCAATCAAGTCTGTTTTATCAAACTGATATTGGTCTGAGTCAAACTGGCATTGCCGCCGAATAGAATAAGTTTTTAAATGTCCCACACTATGTTGGCTATTACTGACAAGCACAGTTGCCGTATCGATTGCCGAAGTTGTAATTGTGTGTGCGTTATAGCAAAGAGGAATGCGTGGCTGTCCAACTAGACTAATGTAATTAAAATAACGCAGTGGAGCAGGAAGATTTGGAAGGATTAAGCCTTGATAAACGATTTTAAAAAAACCACGAGAAGGTTGATATACAACCCTCTCTTTAGCATTAAGGCCCAGCTGCTGTAATTGATTAATTTGACTTATCAACTTAGGCATACTGAACCTCTTCTATTTTATGTTTTTATTGTTTCGTTACTCTTGCGTGCAAATAGTGTCGTAACAAAACCAGAGAGAGCATAGATAATTGAAACAGTCAAAATGCCCATTGGAATATTATAAGTGATTGCTGCAAAAATCAGTACTACTGGCAACATAACTACAAAGGGAACGCGTTTACGATCCATTTGTTTGAAAGAGTAATATTTAATATTGGAGATCATAAGTAATCCCACAACAACCATAATCACAGCATTAATGCTTTTAATCGTAATATCACGTAAATCAAAAATGAAAGGATAATCGCGAGCAACCCACACGAGTGAAATAATGATAATGGCAGCGAGTGGGCTCGCAATCCCGATAAAATAGCGCTTATCAACGACACCAATCTGAACATTAAAACGTGCTAAACGGAAAGCTGCACATGCTGTATAGACAAAACAACAAGCTAGTCCAATGCGACCTAAATCATGCAAACTCCAGCTATACATCAGCATTGCTGGAGCTACACCAAAAGCTAATAAGTCTGAAAGAGAATCATATTGCTCGCCAAAAGCGCTTTGTGCTCCAATCGCTCGAGCAACTCGACCATCTAGACCATCAAGTAGTGCTGCAATAAAAATAGCATAGATAGCTTGGGTAAAATCCCCATTCATACTTGCAATAATGGAATAGAAACCAGACAACAAAGCGGCTGTCGTAATTAAGTTAGGCCAAAGATAGATTCCTCGACGCTTTACTTTTTGTCCTTCCGGATTATCTTCTTCTTCAACCACTTCGAATGTAATCCCATCAAATGAATGTTCATTATGAGTTAAATCTTGCTCTGGTTTAGGCGCATTTGTCATTATTTTCTATTCCAAACATGTGCATTGATTTAAGTTAACTGTTACTCACCTACTAACCAGCGAACAGCAGCGTGACCACCAGTTTCTTGCATGCGTAGATGCGGGAATAACCACTGTAGTGCTTGGTCTGCTTGTTCCGAGAACTGCCAAGGTGGGTTAATCACTAATAGACCACAACCATTCAAACCTACAGGTGTGTCATCTGGCCATACACAAATTTCACAGATTAACTGACGACGAATTCCCGTTTTAAACATTTTCTTTTCAAAACGCTCAATCATCGGTCGGTCTTTAATTGGATACCAAACTGCAAAAACGCCTGTTGGCCATTTCTTATGAGCTTGTTGTAACAGTTCAACTAATTGCGGAAAATCTTTACGTTCTAATTCGTAAGGTGGGTCAATCATGACCAAACCACGTTTTTCTTTTGGCGGAATTACACCAAGCAGGCCTTCGTAGGCATCACGCTCATGTAAACCTGCACGTTTATCATAAATGTTGTGTCGCAATTGTTGAAAGACATCACGTTGCATTTCAAAAATTGTTGCTTTATCAATTTCACGCATACCTTGCAAAGCGAACCATGGTGAACCTGGATAACTGCCTTTGCCTTCTTCAGAGCGCAGCTGTTCTACCAACTTCAAATATTGCTGGATTGCTTCAGGTGCCTGACGCTTTTCCATTTCAGATATTTGAACTAGACGGTGAATGCCTGTAAGAAACTCTCCAGACTTTTGTGCAGGCGCCAGAGATAAATCATATTTTCCTGCACCTCCATGCGTATCGATATAACGATAAGGTTTATCTTTAGCATTTAAACGGTTGAGAAGCTGTAGCAAAAGCACATGCTTCATAACATCTGCAAAGTTGCCCGCATGGAAATGGTGACGGTAATTCATGTTGACTTTAATTCCTCAATTCAACAAATAGTTTAACATGAAAAAAATATTCTTTCGTAAGGTTGTGATCATCTAAAATAGAGCAGCTTGATATTTTTACGATCTACTCGAGGTTATATGCTCTCTCACCCGCTTCCAGACTCATGGGATCTGGATCAAATTCTAGATGATTTAAATACGCATGGCTTTGCGATTATTAATCACGCCTATTCGGATCAATATCGCGCTCAAGTCGCTAACGAGTGTAGCCATCATATTGATGAATTTAGAGAAGCTGGTATTCAAAACGGCGTAATGAGTAATATCCGTAGCGATCATATTCTCTGGATTAATGATCAACTTCCTATTGCTCAACAGCATATTGAAACCTTAACTTCTTTCTCACAGAATCTAAATCAAGCATTCTATTTAGGAATTAAAGAGGTTGAAGCTCATTTCGCCCGTTATGGTTTGGGTGAGTTTTATGCTTTACACCGAGACAATCCTCAACAAAAAAATGATCGTATTATTTCAACCGTTTATTATTTACATCCAGAATGGCAAGAAGATTGGGGTGGTCAATTACGACTGCAAGATAAAAATGAGAAGTGGCATATCGTTAATCCCGACCCAAATCGACTTGTAATATTTCAAAGTAATTTATTACATGAAGTATTACCCTCTAAACAACAAAGACTCTCCATTACAGCTTGGCTTCGTAGCGGAAATTCGATTTGGGTTTAATAGTTACTCTTTAAATTTGGTAAATGAACCCGATATAAAAGCTATTGATTAAAGAAGGTAATGGCGTATGTCTATTGAAAGTAAAACAATTGTCAGCCGAATTGGTGAAACAGACCAACTTTATTTGACTGAAAATACGCCTGAGCTTGCTTTGGAGCGTGCTGAGTTACGCATGCAACTGGTCGTATTAAGTCGTGTTCGTCAGGAACAACTTCATTTTTTACAAGAAGCGATTGTTTTGCTTGAACAAGCTCGTATGGAATATGAAGAAATGCCATTGAGCTTATACCTTAATTTGTCTCTACACTTGGCCAAAGCTTATATGCTTTATTTTGAACTAAATAAAGAAAAACGTTTTGCGTTGATTACTCAACAAATTTTGAAGCCATTAGCACACCATGAACATGCGGATATATATTTCTTCTTGGCTTATGCGTCAGCAGCTCGACAAGAGTCAGCATTAACACGACATTGGTTAACTAAATATTTATCAACAAGCACATGTGATCTTGAATTGATTCATGACCAACCTGCGTTTGACCTGATACGTCATGAGCCATGGTATAAAGATCAATTAAAAATAAAGACACATTAAACACTTAATGTAATTAGGCGTGTTTTATACATTGAATATAAAACACGCCTTAGTTTTATTTATTCAGGCTATCTTCATGTAGTTGTTCATTAAGCTCATCAATAACCACAATCCATTCATCATCTTTTTCCCAGTGGCTCTTTAAAAAATCACTTTGACTTTTTGACAAAAAAGAGGCTTCATGTAATTTCTGTTCAGCTGGCAATTGATGTGTTTTGATAAAGTCTTCAATGCTTGCCTCATCTGAATCTAAACCTAGCTGATCAAATAAAAGCTCTAAAGTAGGTTGCTGCTCAAACATTATTTTTCTCCTATAACTTATTTTAAATCATCTATTAACTAATCTAACAATAAAAGCTGTTTATATGCATGATAATGTTTATATTTTCTTGTTGTTTTTTGTGTTTCATTTCAAATGATTGAATATAAAAAAGCACTCTAAAAAGAGTGCTTTTTTTAACTTATCAAAAAGATAAATTATTTCAACATGTCAGCAATTGCTGCGCGTTCTTCTTCAAGCTCATTTAACGTAAAGTTAATACGTTCACGGCTGAATTCATCAATTTCTAAACCTTGAACGATTTTGTATTCACCATTCTCAGTTGTTACAGGGAAACCAAACATAACGCCTTCTGGAATACCATAAGAACCATCAGATGGAATACCCATAGTTACCCATTTGCCGTTTGTACCAAGTGCCCAATCGTGCATATGGTCAATTGCAGCGTTAGCAGCAGAAGCAGCAGAAGACAAACCACGTGCTTCGATAATCGCAGCACCACGTTTACCAACAGTTGGAAGGAACACATCTTTGTTCCATGCCGCATCGTTGATTTTGTCTTTTAAGCTTTCGCCATTTACAGTTGCAAAACGGTAATCAGCATACATTGTTGGAGAGTGGTTACCCCAAACTGTTAAGTGTTCGATATCAGCAACTGCAACACCAGCTTTTTGAGCAACTTGAGTCAACGCACGGTTATGGTCAAGACGCAACATAGCAGTAAAGTTTTTAGCTGGAAGGTCTGGAGCAGAGTTCATAGCGATGTAAGCGTTAGTGTTTGCAGGGTTACCTACAACTAATACTTTAACGTCACGACTAGCAACTTCGTTTAATGCTTGACCTTGACCGATGAAAATTTCACCGTTAACTTTTAACAAGTCAGCACGTTCCATACCAGGACCACGTGGACGAGAACCAACCAATAAAGCATAGTCAGCATCTTTAAATGCAACTTTCGGATCATCAGTCCCGATCATGCCAGCCAATAAAGGGAAAGCACAGTCATCAAGTTCCATCATTACGCCTTTAAGCGCTTGTTGAGCTTTTTCAACTGGAACTTCAAGCAATTGTAAAATAACAGGTTGATCTTTACCTAACATTTCACCGCTTGCGATACGGAATAATAAGCTGTAACCAATTTGACCTGCAGCGCCAGTCACGGCAACACGAACGGGTTGCTTCATGTAATTGTCTCCAATGAGTGTCCTTAATCTAGCTAAATAGGAATTCCATCTAACTAAATCATCATAAACGGCAAAGATTGTACTCTAAAGATGTGGCAGATGCATGTAAAAGCGACTCATTTTCACCAAAAGTCTGATAGAAAATACAAATTAATATTTACAAAAAGATTCAATGCATGGTCAGCATTTTTTTACGAAATGATCGTCATCTTTAGTAACTACCTTTAATTGTGATTTCACCTGGGCAATTCGATACCACATGATTTGCACATTGTTTATATTGACCTTTTACCGTGTAACACACCTTCACTTCCGTTAAAACAACATCTGAACGCGATAACTGACAAGTCAAACGAATACCATTTTGCGGCAGGCTCGGATTAAGACGAGTAAATTGCTGTTTTAAAGCTGACTGTTGAATTTCAACATTTGTCGAACTTGTAAGGCTAGCTGGAATTTTTAAACGCTCAGCAAAGTTAATAACTGTCCGGAAATATTGACTTGCATTCATAGGAACGCATCCCCCTACATTTTTCCAAAGCTGTACGCGCGCATTATTGTCAGGCATGACCCGAGCTACAACTTTGGCTTGCAATGGAGAAAGAGCGGCCGAACTTTCTGTTGAACAATCAGTTTGATTTGTTTCTGGCATAAGACCCGTAATTGTCAGTGAATATCCTTCAAGACATTTACGTTGTTTTTGTTTAGAGGGATCTAACGCACATGCGGCAGGTGTCATTTGTACATGCATGACATATCCCTGTAAATTAACAGGTTCGGCATGTAAAACGGAACTCATCAATCCTACTCCTGCACAGATAAGCCACCATGCAAGTTGCAAAATTGAACGAAGTTCCAAATATCTATATTTCATTTAATTAAAACTTGAATATGCCAATTAAAAGAAGATCCATCATCAATCACCTAAAATTAAGGCGATGTACGCATTGGAATGACTTTCATACGTTGTGACAATGATTGAGCCCCTTGGCCCAATACCACGCCATAATGTGTTGCATTAGTCATAACATGCTTGACATAGTCCCTGGTTTCTAACAATGGAATTGTCTCTGTATATTGGTCAGCCGAAATTGATTGAAAGTCCGGTTGCCAACGTCTTGCCCGATTAGGCCCCGCATTATAACCCGCCGTTGCCAAAACTGGATTATTGCTTAATTGCCCCTGAATCATCGACAAATAAAACGTACCATATCGAATATTGGTATTCATTTCATTTAATGCCGCTGGATTATAGGTTTCACCCATTTGACGCGCAATCAACTTCGCTGTATCGGGCATAATTTGCATAAGACCGCCAGCTCCAACATGAGAACGTGCAGAAGTAACAAATCGACTTTCTTGTCGCATTAAACCATAAGCCCATGCTGGATCAATTCCTGCATTGTAACTATGACTTACAACATTAGTCTTATGCGGCGTCACATAGCGATAGGTGTCATTATGTTTATTCTTTGTACGATCTGCTGCATAAATAGCGCGATCATACCACCCCATATCATGAGCACGCTTTGCAGCAGCTAACAACACACCATCATCATGTTGAAGATAAGCTTGTCGAACAGCCCAGTTCCACTCTCGGTTAGTATAAGTTGGATTTGCATTTATACGTCTTAAAGTAAAAGCACGATTAAAGTGAACATTCTGATCTAAACGTCTTAAATCACTTGCAGTTGGCTGATCATCATAAGGTTGGTGATTATAACGTTCACCCAAACGATCTTTAGCTAAAAGGTTGTGATAGTCATCGCCACTTTCAGCTAACTTTTTATAAATACGTTGCGCAGTATTTTTTGAATTACTGTCATTGCGCTGCTCTGTTGCACGTGCAAGCCAATATTGCCAGCGATCTTCTTGTTTTTGTGTCACGCTCATAGCATCGATAGCACGAATTAAACTTTCCCACGCACCAAATCGAATTGCCTGACGCGCATAAATTTCAGCTTCTTCAGGACTTAGAGGATAACCGTAACTTGCATCAAAATATTGAAGAACTTCACGATTGAAATTATTTTTCATAACCGTGGTGCCACCAATATAAGCTACCGTTCGATATAAATACTTTTGTATATTCTCTGGTGTACCTTGCGCGACGCGTTGGACATTCGAAAAAGCATTAGGTAAGTCATTATTAGCCAAACGACCTAATGCAAAAATTAAATAAGCATAGTCTGTATCATTTGTTTTAGGCGCACTCCACAAATAATTGAGTGGGTTAGCCTGAATTTGATTAAGCTGAGCCAAGGACAGATTCATACCTAAAGTCTGTGCCGTAGCAAGGGCCTGCCCTGTTAAACCAGAACGTAACTGCACCCAAAGGCGCTGTTGTTTATCTTGCTGATTCATTAATGGACTAGATAACATCAAGCGTCCTAAACCCACACAAGATTCAGGTTGTGATTCAGTAGCTAGCCAAACATCTTTGTATTCAGCAAAGACTAATGCATCACCAGTTTTCGCTCTCACCTGTGCCACTGCGCAATTTTCAGCCTGATCAGGATTAGTTACATAAAATAGTAACGGTTGTGCCGATGCAAAGTCAGATTGTTTAACTTTTTCTTCAACATAATCGGCTGCTAATTTCTCAGCCATTGCTGATTGAGGATAACGTTGAGCAAAACTTACAATCGAAGCTGAAGGTTGAAAGCCAAGATTGGTATTAAGTTTCCAATATTCTGGATAGTACCCCAATACATCATTTTGCATGGCAAGCTGATATTGGTCTAATAATGCCGTATTACCACTATTTGCAGCGTTTAATGCATCATTAAACTGCTCTTCGGCAGCATAGGTAAATGAACAACCAAGTAAACACATAGCTCCTAACCAGCTACGATGCATATATTTATTTTTCATTACACGACTATGGATTGATGAGCTCTTTCTACTTGGTCTCATAAATGTGTTAAACCCTGACTATTCACCTTCAGCGCATAGTTTAATTAGTCTTCGTGCTTTCTTTTGTTGTGTTATGTAACTATCTGATTCAACATCATTAAAATTCACATAATTTACTTCAAAAAAACCATGACATGTTCTGAAGGTTTACTGTTATCGGTTAGGTCCAAATACTGCTATAATAAATGGTTTGACCCATTTTGGGCCAATTTATTCTTTTTTAGATCGATCTGTTAGGAGCCTGCATGACGGTTCAAACCTTCATTCCCAATGGTGCCAAAGCTGCCTCAGAAAACACTGTTACCCAGCCAACGCACACCGCTGATGTTTCAATAAAAAAACTTTATATTGAAACTCAAGGGTGTCAGATGAATGAGTATGACAGTCACCGTATGGCAGACCTTTTAGGGGACTCTCACGGTTACATTTTAACAAGCAACCCTAATGAAGCAGACATTCTGCTCATGAATACGTGTTCTATCCGTGAAAAAGCACAGGAAAAAGTATTTAGTGAATTAGGACGCTGGCGCAAACTAAAAGACAAAAATCCAGATCTTGTGATTGGTGTCGGTGGGTGTGTTGCCTCTCAAGAAGGTGACAATATTCAAAAACGTGCGCCTTATGTAGACATGATTTTTGGCCCTCAAACATTACACCGTTTACCACAAATGCTTGATCAACATAATGCTCAAGTAGAAAAACCGAAAAAAGACAAAATCAAACTGGTTGATATTTCTTTCCCAGATATTGAAAAATTCGACTTTTTACCAGAACCACGTGTAGAAGGCTTTAAAGCATTTGTTTCTATTATGGAAGGCTGTTCTAAATACTGTTCTTTCTGTGTAGTTCCATATACACGCGGTGAAGAAGTTTCTCGACCTTTAGACGATGTACTCGCAGAAATTGCAGGTCTTGCTGAAAAAGGTGTTCGTGAAATTTCACTTCTTGGTCAAAATGTAAATGGTTACCGTGGTGAAACCTTCGAAGGTGGCATCTGTACCTTCCCTGAATTGTTACGACTCGTTGCAGAAATTCCGGGTATTGGACGCTTACGCTATACAACATCGCACCCACTAGAATTCTCTGATGAGCTTATTCAGTGTTATGAAGACTTACCTCAAATGGTGTCACATTTACATTTGCCGGTACAAAGTGGTTCGAATGATGTTTTAAAAGCCATGAAACGAAATCACACGATTGATGTATATATTGATAAAATTGTGAAGTTACGCAAAATTCGTCCAGATATGCATTTATCAAGTGACTTTATTATTGGCTTCCCTGGTGAAACCGATGAAAACTTTGCAGAAACATTGCAGTTTATCAAAGATTTAGACTTCGACCATTCTTATAGTTTTGTTTATTCAAAACGCCCAGGTACACCCGCATCTGACTTGCCAGACACCACACCTGAGCAAGTTAAAAAAGAACGTTTAGCTCAAGTTCAAAAAGTAATTAAGCAGTCTAGTATTGAAAAAACAGATGCCATGTTAGGTAAAATTGAACGTGTACTTATTGAAAAAGTATCGGATCAAGATCCTAATATTTTAATTGGTACTGCTGACAATACACGTCTGGTCACTTTCGTTGGTGATGCGACTTGGGTTGGCCGTTTTGCAGAGATCGAGATTACTGAAATTAAAACTTTAAATTTTGTTTACGGTGAGCTCTTGAATCTTGAACCTGACGTGGCGTAATGTAGAGGTATTCTAAAGTCTACTGAAAGGTTTTCTCTTGACTGCAGCGATTCGACGTACCGTAACATTTCCTGAAATTTCAATGGAACGTTTAAAGAGCATTCTAGGTGCCTATAATGGGCACCTGAAGCAAATTGAACAGCGTTTAGATGTCAAAATTACTCATCGTGGAGATGTTTTTCACATAGATGGTGAAATAGATGCTGTTGGGAGAGCCGAAGCATTATTGCAACGAC
Source organism: Acinetobacter sp. 161(2023) (assembly GCF_037027805.1). Classification (NCBI taxonomy): domain Bacteria; kingdom Pseudomonadati; phylum Pseudomonadota; class Gammaproteobacteria; order Moraxellales; family Moraxellaceae; genus Acinetobacter; species Acinetobacter sp. 161(2023). The sequence goes on from NZ_JAZEYD010000005.1 coordinate 10,510, forward strand.
TCTACGAAGAGTCCGAGGTATCCCAGCAAATCAGTGCTGATCTATTACACCTCCTCATTCAATCTTCACAAACTGAACGCAATTTCGAATTGGTTGGTGATGAAATGGATGAGCATGATGCGCCGCTAGATGTCTATTTCCAGACTCGAAAAGGCCGCATTAATCCACGTGGTGCCAATCAAAAACGTTATGTACAACGTATTTTACAAAGCGATATTTCTTTTGGCGTAGGCCCTGCTGGTACAGGTAAAACCTATTTAGCAGTTGCTGCCGCCGTAGATATGCTAGAACGTAACGAAATCCAGCGGATTTTACTTGTACGTCCTGCTGTAGAAGCTGGAGAAAAGCTCGGTTTCTTACCCGGTGATTTAACCCAGAAAATTGACCCCTACCTACGCCCTCTTTACGATGCCCTTTACGAAATGCTTGGCTTTGAAAAAGTTGCCAAGTTAATTGAGCGTCAAGTAATTGAAGTTGCACCTCTTGCATATATGCGTGGTCGCACACTTAACCATTCATTTGTCATTCTGGATGAAGCTCAAAACACTACCCCTGAACAAATGAAAATGTTCTTGACCCGTTTAGGTTTTGGTTCTCGTGCAGTAATTACAGGTGACATTACTCAAGTTGATTTACCTCGAGGTCAACAATCTGGTTTGGCACACGCACTTCGCGTAATCGAGAATATTACAGAAATTCATATTACCCGTTTCCATTCCCGCGATGTTGTACGTCACCAACTGGTTCAAAAAATCGTTGAGGCTTATGAAGGTTGGGATGGTGAACAACAGCGTCTTAATGCTGAAGCACGTGCTGAACGTAAAGCCCGTCAGGAAGCATTAGTCGCTGAGAACGATGCAGCAGCAGACTTGCAACATCAGGATGCTTAAGGATTCATTTTGAAAATCAGTTTAAGTTTACAGCAAGACCTTCAATTACCTGAGTTAGAGCTCAAACGAGCTCAACTCAAAAAAATTATTGAGACAACTTTACGCCACGTTGGTTATAAAGAAGACTGCGAAATTGGCGTTGCTTGTGTCGATTTAGCAGAAAGCCAACAACTTAATCTGCAATATCGAGAGAAAGATAAACCAACCAATGTTTTATCATTTCCAAGTGATATTCCCGAAGAAGTTTTACCAATGCTCGATGCCTTTCCTCTGGGTGATTTAGTCATTTGTATTCCAGTGGTATTGCAAGAAGCAGTTGAACAAAAGAAAACTGCTCAAGAACACTTTGCGCATTTATTAGTACATGGTGTTTTACATTTGCTCGGTTATGACCATGAAACCAGTGATGAAGATGCAGAGGAAATGGAAGGGATTGAAGTCGAAATTCTAGCAAAGCTGAATATAGACAATCCTTACCAAGAACAGATCTAATCATTCTTAATTAGATGAAAAATATCGTCTGTCTTCAGATGGGATTTTTCTAATTAACTAAAATCAATGTGGATAAGCTCAAACTTATCCACATTTTTTATTAATGTACTTCAAATTCTGCTTGAGCCGGATCGAAACGCCACGTACGTACAATACGTAATTCAGAAATATCTTTCATATTGGCATCGAAATGCCCAAATGGTGCGCCGCGACGTACTGAAGACTTAGCAGCTTCATCCAATACCGAATGCCCTGAACTTTCAAGCAATCGAATTGCACGAATCCCACCTTGAGCATTTAAAACAACCATTAACCGGACTTCACCTCTTAGCTGTTGTTGTTTGGCTTCTTCCGGATAATAGCGATTACCATACAACTCCACTTTTTCACGGAACTTATCTAAATAAGCAGCCGATGCATCTTTCTTCGCTTGAATTCCATCTACTGTTTTGATTTTTTGTTGCCGGCTAAAATCTTGTCTACGTTGTAAATATTGTGCTTCAAGGCTCGCAACCATCGCAGCTTTTGCCTGAAACTGACTTTGTAATTGTTCTAATTCTTTTTTCCTTTGACTCGCATCAGCTTGTTTTTGCCAACTCAAAACAGTCATTAAGACTTTTTCTTCAAATTTAAGCTCTCTTTGCTGCTGAACCTTTTGCAAACTTTCTAACTGTGCATCTCCAGTTGAAGCATCGTTGAGCATAGGATTTGGGGTATTACTAGAGGTACGGTGGGCTTCACGAAATGCGCCTGAACCTTGCTGGTCCGCTTGTGCTAAAAAGTCTGCCTGCTGAACTGGGTCATTGCTTGGTCGAATTGAAATTGCAATCTCTTTAGTCGACTGCTCTGATGGGTTAGGCATCGCAAAGTGAATGAGCAATACAAAAATATGCAGTAAGATTGCCAATATTGTCGCAGCAATAAACACTCGGTCTTGCCACCAGTGGTAAAAAGGCTCTATGGATAGACTTCTTTTGTTCAACATAATTTTAAAAGCATATAAATGCCTTTTCCCCACGGTTTAATACCGAATAAAATATAAACTGATATTCAAATCTGGATAAAAGTGTGATTCACTTCAAATATCGAGTTTTATCCATTTTCATTTTGTCAAAATGTATCAATTAAATTTGTTACACTGCAATATCAAAACTCGTTTTTTATCATAATAAAGATTGTGTTGGTTCTTAAGTAAATTATCTTCTGGAAGTTCTTTTATGCAAACGCTATTTTCCTCATTAGTCAGACGCCTTAAAAAAGTCTACCAAAAAGCAGAAGCATTCATTGAAGAAGAACGAGATTTTACGCTATCCCAAACCTTTCTGAATGCAACTTTGCAACGTTATGTCACCAATAATGTTGAGTTTTTAGATGACCTTCATACTGATCTTTACCATGACTGGCTAAGATTATATGCCACCATGCATGTAAAAGGACTAGAGACGACACTATCTGTTGATTTAAAACTGATTCAGATGGAATTTAACAAAGAACAACAGCTTTTAGTTTTTGAACAAATTAGTAATACACAAATTATTGAAGCGAAATATAAAAACTTTTGGCAAAAGATTGCCGTAAAAGCCGCAGTTTTTTACTACCATAAAATTTTGAAAAAAGATCCCTTGGGAATGATTCTTGAACGCTTTAACGTAGCAGAAGAACGTGATGAACTCATATTTCTTAACCTGAACCGCTGGTTTGGTAAAAAGGCTAGTATTATCGAGACATTAGGTAAAGTACATGTAAATTACGCACGAGTTCGTGAGGCTGAATTAGTCGTATTTGGAAATGTGAATTTAGCAGCGCTACTTTATCGTGATCAGGACGATGATTTTGAAGATGAATTAGAAGATTCTGAAATCACACCAATCAAGCAAAAAGATGTATAAAGCTGTTTGAATAAAATGAATTAACTGCCAAAAAACACAAATAGATTACACATTTAGCATAAATCCTGATTTTTTCTCCATGATCAGCAGGCATAATATGTTTAAGTTATAGATGCATCAGCACTGACTTTTCAGTCTGTACAAGGATATTTACTTATGGCAACAAAATTTCTGAAATCGTTTGGCATCGCAACAGGTATTTCAACAACTTTGCTTTTTGCAGGTTTCTCAAGCCATGCACTTGCCATGAGCCCATTTCAGGCAAATTATCAGTTCACTTATAATAATAAAGGTATGGGTTCGGCGACACGTGCCTTAAGCCAGCAAGGTAATAATTGGACTTATAATTTCACTGCAAAAGCAGGTGGAATTGCTTCAGCAAGTGAAACAAGTAAATTTAGTTTTGCTAATGGTAAAATTGGATCTCAAAGTTTTAGCCGTACCAGCAAAATTTTGATTCATAACAACACCATGAATATTAACTTTAATCCAAACAGCAAAACTATTTCTACCAAGAAAGATGATAAAGCTCGTTCATTTGCTTGGCAGGCTGGCGTACTTGACGAGCTAAATGCAGAATTACAAGTTCGTGAAGATTTAAAAAATGGTTCACTTAAAACTTCATACCCTCTTGCCGATGCAAAAGAAGTTGAAAATCGTCGTTTTGTAAAACAAGGCAATGAAAAAATTAAAACCTCTTATGGCACTTTTGATACCGTAAAAGTTGTTTTAGAACATGGCAGACCAGACCGTAATACTATTTTCTGGTTAGCACCTAAACTGGACTATTTACCAGTTAAAGTCAGCCACGTTGATGGTAAAACTTCTTATGGCCTGTTATTAACAAGTTATACGGGTAAAACGAATTAAAGCTTGCATTTTTTCGGATGCTTTTTAAAATACGCATTTGCTTTAAAAGCATCCGTCTAGAGGATTCTCCCGTGCACGCACTAGAACAGAAAATCTTAACAGAAGGTATCGTTCTATCTGATCAAGTCTTGAAAGTCGACGCTTTCTTAAACCACCAAATTGATCCTGTATTAATGCAGCAGATTGGTAAAGAATTTGCCGCTCGCTTTAAAGATGCAGGGATTACCAAGATTATTACCATTGAAGCATCAGGTATTGCACCTGCAATCATGGCAGGTTTGGAACTTGGTGTACCTGTAATTTTCGCTCGTAAATATCAGTCATTGACGTTAAAAGATGACTTATATCGCTCTAAAGTATTTAGTTTTACTAAACAAACTGAAAGCACGATTGCGATTTCAAACAAACACCTTCATTCAACTGATAAAGCATTAGTTATTGATGACTTCTTGGCGAATGGTCAAGCAGCATTAGGACTAATTGATTTAATTCACCAAGCAAATGCAGAAGTTGTGGGGGTTGGTATTGTGATTGAAAAATCATTCCAACCGGGCCGTGATTTATTGCTTGAAAAAGGCTATCGAGTTGAATCATTAGCACGTGTTCTTTCTCTTACAGATGGTAAAGTTACTTTTGTAAAAGAATAAATTGTGCAAATAAAAAAGAGCGGATATCCGCTCTTTTTTTTGGCTGTTTAAAGAGAAACTACAAGCTTTTTAACAACTTCACCCAAACGCTTACCTTGAGCTTCACACAAAATCTTTTCATCCTGACTTAAGCTCTGGTCATGGCGGGGTCCGCTTACATGACTTGCCCCATACGGTGTTCCACCTGTTTTAGTGTTAGATAAAGCTGGAATTGCATTTGGTAATCCCAGAATCATCATCCCGTGATGAAATAACGGCGGTAACATCGTGAGTAAAGTACTCTCCTGCCCACCATGCATTGATCCAGAAGAAGTAAAAACACAAGCAGGTTTATTATGTAATGCCCCATTGAGCCAAAGACTCGTCGTTTGGTCCCAAAAATATTTCATTTCACTTGCCATATTGCCGAAGCGAGTTGGGGAACCCAACGCAAGACCCGCACAATTCGCCAGATCATCTAATGTACAGTAGATATCGCCTTCTGCCGGAATACTTGATTCAGCTACCGTGACGACTGGAGCAATATTTGGCACTGTCCGAATTTTCACTGACATACCCGCTGATTCAACACCATTGGCAATTAAATGCGCCATTTCTTTAGTAGAACCATATTTACTGTAATAGAGTACAAGAATGTAAGGTTGCATCGGTTTCATAAATTTTGTTAAAAAGAACACTATACGGTATTTTTTATTTTTTTGGCGAAACCAATTTTATGAAATTCTAGAGGTGATTGATTGTTTAGCGTTAAAGGTAACACGAGCAAATTTCTCAAAATCGTTGAGTAAAAGGTTCACCAACTTTTGATGAATCTTATGATCACACAACAGAAAGCCAACTTTTTTGAAAAGATTATGGCTACAATTTTTTCTATAGCGCATAGTAAACTTACAGAACGACTTTAATTCTATAAGTTATTATTTTGCTTTAATCTACGATTTGAGTTCTTCAGCTCATACTTTGATAAGCTATTAATCGCCCAACATGATGATTAAAAAAATCGGGATAGACGACGCATGTTACAACGTTTTTTAAGTAAGCTTCCTTTTTATAATAAGACCTGGTTTCAGTTCGTTTTATATGTATTTAAACGTTTTGAAGCTGATCGGTGCCGTGAACAAGCTGGTTCCCTCACCTATACAACACTATTCGCAGTTGTACCGATGTTAACGGTTTTTTTAGTTATTATTTCTTCAATTAAAGCGTTAGAACCTGCAAGACAACAGCTCCAACATTTAATTTATAGTAATTTTTTACCTAGAAGCACTATCGCATTTGATAAAGCTTTAAATGCTTTCACAGAGAAATCGAGCAACCTAACCGTTATTGGTGTACTGTTTTTATTCGTCACTACCGTTTTAATGCTGACCTCAATTGAAACAGTCTTTAATCGTATTTGGCGTGTAAAAGAAACTCGTAGCGGCATTATAGGTTTTATGCGTTACTGGACCATCATCTCTTTAGGTCCGATTATCTTAGGAAGTGCATTCGTCATTTCCTCAACAGTCGCTTCAATGAATATTCTCAGCAATAATTTCGCAGGATATCAACTCGATGGATCTTTCATACTCTGGCTGATTTCGTTTTTATTGACCATTGTTGGCTTTTTTATTTTGTATTGGACTATTCCAAATCGAACAGTTCCAGTTTATTCAGCTGGGATAGCGGCCTGCTTAAGTGCTGTATTGTTTGAAATACTCAAAAACCTATTCAGCTTCGTAATGTCAAATTTCACCAGCTATGAACTGATCTACGGTGCATTTGCAGCGGTACCCATTTTCCTATTATGGATATTCCTTTCATGGAATATTATTTTGCTGGGGGTAGAAGTCAGTTTTGCTTTAACTGCCTTTCATTCAGGTAAAGTGCAAAAACGACATCCTGTTCTCATGTTATTAGATATTCTTGAATTGTTTTATAAAAAGCAAAAACTTGGTGAAAGTGTAAGTGATAAGGAAGCCTTAGAAATTTTAGGCCGTGGAGAAATTGGCCGTTGGCCAGCTTATGTACTTTTACTTGAAGAACAAAACTTGGTTAAACGCACTGATAAAGATGAATATGTTCTAGCACGTAATTTATCCCAAGTTGATTTCTGGAGTTTTTTCACAGCTCTTCCGTACCCATTGCCTTTACGTCAAGATGTCCAAAATGTGCATGATGACGATGAATGGATGGAAAAAATTGGACCAGCACTCATTGAGTCTAATGATTATTTGGCCGCAAAACTTTCTATTCCTCTCTCAACAATTTTTGAAGAGAAATAGAAAGATAAGACTATTTATTAATATAAAAGTCTTTCACTTCTAGACAATAAAAAACCCTATTATTGAAAAATAATAGGGTTAAAAATAGACTGTTTTAGAAAAGGATTATGCCTTTACAAAAGTTTCCCATACAAAATCTTGCGTTGCGCCTTTTAATGTCATTTTTAACTGATCACCCGAGTGTAATGGCCCAACACCAGCAGGTGAACCTGTCATAATTACATCACCCGGTTCTAGTGAAAAGACCTGATTAATATCTGTTAATAGATCACCAATCGTAAACATTAATAGTTCAGTATTTCCATCTTGACGTAACTCATCATTAATATGGAAAGTAAATTTGGTCTCTTGCCAGTTTGTAATTTCTTTTGTATCTACCCAATCAGCTAATACACAAGCACCATCAAAAGCTTTTGCACGTTCCCATGGGTGACCTTTACTTTTCAGATCATTCTGTAAATCACGCATTGTTAAATCCAGACCTAATGTCACAGCACCAATCGCTTTCAATGCTTTTGTAGGATCTGTTTCACCTTTTAAAGGCTGGTCAATCCGTAAAACTAATTCACACTCAAAATGACAACTGCCCCAAGCTGGATTCCAAGAAATACCGTCATTTAAACCAATCAAACTACTAGGTGGTTTAATAAATAATATAGGCTTGTCAGGCATAGCATTATTTAATTCTTTGACATGATCGGCATAGCTTCTGCCTACGCAAACGATTTTTGAAGGACGTGTATTCATGAGGCTTCCTTTGTTGTTGCGACTAATAATTCCAATAATTTATTTCTTAAATGTATTTTCAAATATCGTTTGATCTGAATCCTGTGCAAATGCGCGCTTTGGCACAATAATTACAGTTTTATTTTTCAACTCAAGCATGTAAGTCAACTTACCTTTAGCAAAGGTTTGCACATCCGCATATTGCACCACTTGCTTACGCTCACTGGAATAAAGCTCAAAATAATCTTGATAGAGATCAATTCCCTGCTCGCTCTTTCCAAACTGGTAACGAACAAATTGACGTTTAAATAACATCGGTAAAAGCCAGTAACGCATCAACCCTTGCATCACCAGAAAAAATAAACCTAACCCGACATAATATCGGCCTACACCAGAGAAACCTAAATAAAGTCCCCAAATAATAATTGCGATACTAATCGCAGGTGTGAGAAAACGGGTAAATTGTTTTTTCCCAAATGTTACCAATGAAAATCCATCTTGTGATTCTTCTAAATTCAAATAGTAACGTAAAGATAAAGCTGTTTTTTGCTCAGTCATTGCAATGCATCAATACTCAATAAATCGAAACTATTAGAGCATATTCATTTCAGCTTTAAAATGAATCAAAGGCTATTTTTTGTTTTGTTCAGAAGGCGCTGTTACGGTTCGGTTGCGAAATATTTTTCGTTGCATATATAGAACGTAGATTCATATTTATTGAGCTTATTTCACTTTTTAAAATTTCTACAATAAGAGCATTACCTTCTTAGTGGAATGTCTCATGTCTTTCTTTGCAAAATTATTTGGCTTAAATCAAAAAGCAACAGTCTCAAAAGATGTGGTTACGCAAACCACTCAAGAGACGAATATTTCCAATGAACCAAGCTTTTTAGAATTAATTAAAAAACGTCGTTCTATTTATTCAATAGGAAAGAACTTAAAACAGTCCCCAACTGAAATTGAAAAACTCATTCAAGAGGCTGTAAAACATAGCCCATCAGCGTTTAACTCCCAATCTTCTCGCGCTGTGATTTTATTTGATCAATCCCACCAAAATTTTTGGCATATAGTTTTAGATGTATTAAAAACAATTATTCCGGCAGAAGCCCTAACTGGAACTGAACAGAAAATTCAAAGTTTTGCGGCAGGTGCAGGTACAGTTTTATTTTTTGAAGACCAACATGTGATTAAAGGTCTACAAGAGCAATTTGAAACATATGCAGATAATTTTCCAATCTGGTCTGAGCACTCAACAGCAATTGCACAATTTGCAGTATGGAACGTGCTAGCTGAACAAGGTATTGGTGCTTCATTGCAACACTATAATCCAATCATTGATGAGCAAATTAATGCTGCGTTTAATGTTCCTGCTCATTGGAAATTAAGAGCTCAATTAGTATTTGGTTCAATTGAAGGTGAAGCAGGAGAAAAAGCTTTTATTGAAGATGAAAGCCGTTTTAAAACATTTAGCTAATCTTTCTACTTTTAATTCTTTTTAAAGCTGGTCGCTATGAGCACTGGCTTTTAATAGATTTGATAAAAAATAGGCACAAAAAAACCGCTATATATAGCGGTTAATTCTTCAAGTGGTGCGCTCAGAGAGATTCGAACTCCCGACCCCTTAGTTCGTAGCCAAGTGCTCTATCCAGCTGAGCTATGAGCGCGTACTTGATGTTGCGCATTATACGCATTTTTTAAAGCTTAGGAAGTCTTTTTTCATCTTTCCGTCATCAAACGTTTAGTTCTTAGCCAGAACTCTACTTTATATAAAATAGTAATTAAATTATTGATGTTTTTCTCAGCTAAGATGTATTTGAAATATTTTTTTTCAAATAAATTTTATAGACTTTTTGACGTATTTAGCCATATATCTAAAAGTCAAAGTCGACTATTTCGGTCAACATTATAGAAATAATATATTTCTAGTTAAGCTTTAACATGATAAACCCAAATAAAATTCATCTAATATAATGCTTCAAATGAGTGAAAATGTAAGAAAAACATAATTGATTAAAAAAATATTATATAAAAACTATTATTATTTTTATGTCTAAATTAAATAAATTGATATTTCTTTAAATGTTATTAGTATCAAAAATGTGACTAGAAATACACATTGACAGCTTTTGATATCTAACCAATACTAAATTCCAATTATTGAGATACAAATCTCATTAATTATGTAGCGCAATAAATAATACTTACTTAAAAATACATAATTATATAGGAAATAGACCAACATGTTTTTACTATCAAATCTCGTATCTTCGATCTCAAAAGTTACTCAAGGCTTGGGTAATGGCGTATCGGCAAGTACCACTGTAAACCCTGGCTCCTCTGTTGATGCACATGTTTCAACAGGCTTACTTTCAAATGTTATTTCCACAGTAACTAATACTGTTACCCACGTAACGACAGGTGTAGTTGGTACTGTTACTGGTACCGTCGGCTCAACAAATCCATTAGGAACAGTAACCAATATTGTTAGCGGTGTAACTAGTGGCCATCCACTTGATACTATTACAAGTACTATCGGCGGTGTAACTGGCGGTGCTACCGGCGGTAACCCTCTTGGTGCAGTAACTAATATTATTGGTGGCGTTATTGGTGGTGGTACATCACCTATTTCTCCAGTAGTTAACGTTGTGCAAAGTGGTATTGATGTTCTTCAAGGTGTTGAAAGCTTAAAAACTGGAATTATTAACACAGGAATTAATACGGTTGCGGGCACGGTAGTAGGTGTACTCCCTCAAACTGAACACCCTGTTACTGATATCGCTCACCTTGGCACTCTAACTTTCGAAACCTCTCGCGACACCGTGAACGGTGCTCTTGAAGTTGTATCTGATTTAGTGGGTGGTAATATCCAAGGTGCAACTGATCATGCAACGGGTGTTATCAATACTCTTGTTCATAATGGCACCACTGCGACTGGTATTTTAACTGACATTCTTGGTGGCGTAACTGGCGCTATCGGTGGTGTAACTGGTGGCGCTACTGGCGGCAACCCGCTGGGTACTGTTACTGACATTATCGGTGGTATAACGGGTGGTGCTACTGGTGGCAACCCACTTGGTGCAGTAACTAATATTATTGGTGGCGTGACTGGCGCTATCGGTGGTGTAACTGGTGGCGCTACTGGCGGTAACCCGCTTGGTGCCGTCACTGACATTATCGGCGGTGTAACTGGTGGTGCTACCGGCGGTAACCCTCTTGGTGCAGTAACTAATATTATTGGTGGCGTTATTGGTGGTGGTACATCACCTATTTCTCCAGTAGTTAACGTTGTGCAAAGTGGTATTGATGTTCTTCAAGGTGTTGAAAGCTTAAAAACTGGAATTATTAACACAGGAATTAATACGGTTGCGGGCACGGTAGTAGGTGTACTCCCTCAAACTGAACACCCTGTTACTGATATCGCTCACCTTGGCACTCTAACTTTCGAAACCTCTCGCGACACCGTGAACGGTGCTCTTGAAGTTGTATCTGATTTAGTGGGTGGTAATATCCAAGGTGCAACTGATCATGCAACGGGTGTTATCAATACTCTTGTTCATAATGGCACCACTGCGACTGGTATTTTAACTGACATTCTTGGTGGCGTGACTGGTGCTATCGGTGGTGTAACTGGTGGTGCTACTGGCGGTAACCCTCTTGGCACTGTTACTGACATTATCGGTGGTGTGACGGGGGGCGTTATTGGTGGTGGCACATCTCCTATTTCTCCAGTAGTTGATGTAGTTCAAAGCGGTATTGATGTTCTTCAGGGCGTTGAAAGCTTAAAAACCAGCATTATTAATACAGGAATTAATACAGTTGCAGACACTGTAGTTGGTGTACTTCCTCAAACTGAACATCCTGTTACTGATATTGCTCACCTGGGTACACTAACTTTCGAAACATCTCGTGACACCGTGAACGGAGCACTTGAAGTTGTATCTGATCTAGTGGGTGGTGATATCCATGGTGCAACTGAAAATGCAACTGGGATTATCAATACACTTGTTCATAACGGTTCAACTGCGACTGGTATTCTAACTGATATCATCGGTAATGCGACTGGTGCTATCGGTGGCGTGACTGGTGGTACAGCTGGCAGCAACCCTATTGGTGTCGTAACAGATATCGTGGGTAGCTTAACTGGTGGTGTGACTGGTGCAGGCGGTTCAGACGTTATTTCTAATTTATTAGGTGGATTAACTGGTAGCAACTTAGGTGGAGTAACTTCTACAGTATCGAGCGTAACAAATACGATTCATACTTTAGTACCTCAGTCATTACTTACTGATCACTTCTTAGATAATTCTTTCCATACTGTTTAATATCATTAAAAGAAAGCCACTTTTATAAGTGGCTTTCTTTTTTATTATAGTTTCAAAATATTAATTAATACTAATCAATCTCTTGCCATCTATAATATTTTTTATGGGCTAACTCTAACATTGCATAATCATTAGGCGTATCGCCATAGGCATAAATTGTAGGGTACTGGCTTAAATCATATTTATCTTTAATTCTATTTACTTTTTCTAAATAACCACAATCACCATCAATAAAATGACCTGTTAAAATACCATTATGTATTTCAAGTTGATTGCATATAACATCTAAACCTAAAGAATGACACCAACTTTCTAAATAAACGCCCAATGATGCTGATACAACAACAATCTGATCGCCTTGCTCTTTATGCCAGAGAATACGCTCCAAAGCATTTTCACGCACACAGGTAGGAAGTACCTTTTTAGCAAACTCTTGTCCCATATCTTTTAGGGAGTTCGCGTCATAGCCAACATATCCTACTTGGCAGAGCTTAGTTCGGATGGTTCTATCCGTTACCCAACCAAGCTTATAGCCAGCTATATACGGTGCAAGTCGAATACTACCAACTATTTGAGTCTTTCTGTCTAAAGAAAATTTAAGAAATAAGCTGAACGTGTCGTTATGAGTGATGGTGCCATCAAAATCAAATAAAGCTAGATTCATTTATGATTATCTCTAATATAATTAAAAAGTTATAAATTTAGATTTTTTTAAAATTACTAAAAAACAAGCACAAAAAAACCGCTATAAAAGCGGTTAATTCTTCAAGTTGGTGCGCTCAGAGAGATTCGAACTCCCGACCCCTTAGTTCGTAGCCAAGTGCTCTATCCAGCTGAGCTATGAGCGCGTAACTTGTGTGCCTTTCAGCGATTCGTTCTATTTACTTGGTGCGCTCAGAGAGATTCGAACTCCCGACCCCTTAGTTCGTAGCCAAGTGCTCTATCCAGCTGAGCTATGAGCGCATTAAGTAATGGCGGTGAGAGAGGGATTCGAACCCTCGATACCAGTAATAGGTATGCTTCCTTAGCAGGGAAGTGATTTCAGCCACTCATCCACCTCACCGGAACGAGCCGCCATAATACAAACTAAAACCACATTGATCAAGTCATCATACTGAAATTTTCTTGTTTTTTAGTTCAATGAATTATTTTTTAAGCAATTTTCTCATTATTTTCGTCTTTTTCGATCAAACGCTTGTTAAGATAGATATTATTTCTTCATCAAAATACTGTAGTGCATAACACATTATTGCAAACCTAAACGTGCAGTTCGGGTCTGCATGGCTTATGCTAAACTTATCTGCCAAGCGTGAAACCAAACGACATGACAAAAAACTGGGCTGACCCTGAAGCGAAAGCTGAAGCTGAACGTTATGACAATCCTATTCCAAGCCGTACTCTTATTTTAGATACATTGGAGCAGGTTCAAACACCACAATCTCATGCAGAGCTTGTCGATCATTTTAATATTCATGACCAAAAAAGTATCGAAGCGTTAAGTCATCGTTTAAGTGCTATGGTTCGTGATGGTCAAATCATGAAAGACGGTTTTAAATTTCAGTTGGTGGCAGATCAACCAACATATGAAGCAACTGTCTATATTAATAGTAAAGGTTTAGGTACAGCACATATTGATGGTCAAACTGACCTTTTACTTCCTGAACGTGAATTACGTTTAGTCTTTAATGGCGACCGAGTTAGAGTGCGCCAGACTTCAGTAGACCGCAAAGGTAAACCTTGGGGTTTTATTACAGAAGTTTTGCAACATCGTGTCAAACAATTGATCGGTAAATTGTCAGTTCATGAGGGCGAATATTTTATTCAACCCAACAATCCTAATCAGCACCAACCTATTCCTTTGGAAAAAGAACTCGTAAAACATGCTGAAGCGAATGTTGGCGATATGCTGCGTGTTGCAATTGATACTTATCCAACCCGCGAAGAGTTTTCAACGGCGCATATTATTCAGTCTATGGCGGACAAAGCTGATACAGAAATTATTATTCCACAAACCATTCTTGAATTTGGTTTGCCATATGAATTTCCAGATCAGGTATTAAAAGAAGCAGAAAGTTTTAAAGAACCATCTGCTCAAGACCGTGAAGGCCGCATTGATTTAAGAGATTTAGCATTAGTTACAATTGATGGTGAAGACGCTCGAGATTTTGACGATGCAGTTTATGCAGAGAAACGTCCAGGCGGCGGTTACCGCGTTGTAGTCGCAATTGCCGATGTCAGCCATTATGTTCGCTTAAACTCGGCCCTCAATGAAGAAGCTGAGGAACGAGGCACTTCGGTATATTTCCCACACTTTGTATTACCAATGCTACCAGAGGCTTTATCAAACGGCTTGTGTTCTCTGAACCCTCACGTAGACCGTCTATGTATGGTTTGTGATCTTAAGCTCTCTCGTACAGGCCGTGTAACTGGCTATGAGTTTTATCCGTCAGTTATGCACTCAAAAGCACGTTTGACCTACACACAAGTAGCGCAATACTTTGAAGGCGCAACAGATGCGATTCCAAAAGATCGCGATGTTCATAAATCTTTAAATACACTTTTCCAGCTTTATCAAATTTTGAAAAACTTGCGTGCTGACCGTCATGCAATGGAATTTGAAACCATTGAAACATATATGACTTTTGATGAGCTGGGCGGAATTAAAGAAATTTTGCCACGTACACGTAATGAAGCGCATAAGCTTATTGAAGAATGTATGTTGCTTGCTAACGTTGCTGCGGCTGAATATGCATTAGAGCATGATGTTCCAATGTTATATCGCGTGCATGAAGCTCCTGAGTTTTCACGTATTCAGAAAGTAAAAGACTTTGTGAAATTACTTGGTCTACCCTTCCCTGACCAGCCAACTCAAGCAGACTACCAAAGAGTTATTGAAGCAACTAAAGACCGTATTGATGCGCCAAGCATTCATGCCGTTTTATTGCGCTCAATGATGCAAGCTTATTATGGTGCAAAAAATGCGGGACACTATGGTTTAGCGTATGAAGCTTATACTCATTTCACTTCGCCAATCCGTCGTTACCCAGATTTATTATTACACCGTGCTATCAAGGCACATTTGAAACAAAAACCTTCTCCTCTCTCTGGTGCCGCACTAGATGATGCTGGTGAACATTTTTCTAAAACTGAACGCCGTGCAGATGAAGCTTCTCGTAGCGTAACGACTTGGTTGAAATGTCACTATATGCAACAGCATTTGGGTGAAGAGTTTATTGGTATCGTAAGTGCAGTAACCGAATTTGGTTTATTCGTGACACTTAAAGACTTATATGTCGATGGTATGATTCATATTAGCCAACTTGGTGATGACTTCTTTATTTATGACCAAGCGAGCCAAAATCTTGTAGGCCAAAATCGTGGTCAAGTTTTTGGTTTAGGTGATGAAGTTAAAATTCAGGTGGCTGGCGTAAATCTTGAAGAACGTAAAATTGATTTCCAACTTCTTCAACAAGTCACGCATGCCGGACGAGTCGTTCGTAGCCGAGCTCCACGCACAACAAAAACATCTCCACAGGCAACTGAAGAAGTTTTCAGTAAACCAACAAGTAGTGATGGCGAAAGACCTGTTCACAAAAAGAAAGAAAAAGCTAAGTCGAGTTCTTATACGAAAAAGCCTGGTAAAAAAACTTCTGCAAAAGCAGAAAGTAAACCAGAAAAAGTAAAGAAAAAGTCTAAGCCTAAAAAGAAAAAGGCCAATGCGAAATCAAAGGCTGAATAATTAAACAATAAATGTTGTCAATTCAGAAATAAGCCTCCAATGTGAGGCTTATTTCTTTTTAAAAAAGTTATTTTGTACATTAAACTTGATTTCTGGCTTGAGAGGACCTACATCTAATAACATGTTTAAAAAATAATGTGGCTCACAGCAATGACTTTCCAACAAGCGACCTTACCAACACCGCGTTTTGATCAAATTGAATTAGAAAATTTAAAACAAGACATCCAACAAGCGATTCAAGCAGGCCAAGAATTTTTAAATACGCTTACCGCTGTACCTACCGATGCCACTCAACAACTTGCTGTACTTGAACAAGTCGATACTCTTGAAAACAACCTCAGTGAATCATGGGGCGTTTTATCACATTTAAATGCGGTAATGAGCAATGCTGAAACCAGAGAGGTCTATCAATCGTTATTGCCAGCATTGAGCGAATATTACACTCAGCTTGGACAACACACGGCGCTCTACCAAACTTATCAGCACATCCATGATGGTCAGGTCTATACATCTCTTAGTCCAGCCCAACAAAGTGCTATTCGCCTCGCTTTACGTGACTTTAAACTTTCTGGTGTGGCTTTAGAGGGCGAAGAGAAAAAACGCTATGCAGATATTTCTGCTCGTCTTTCACAGCTTTCTTCTGATTTTTCTAATCATGTACTTGATGCGACACAAGCTTACTTTAAACCACTTACAGAAGCTGAGCTAAAAGGTCTGCCAGAAAGTAATGTTGAGTTATTAAAACAGTACGGTAAACAACGTGAACTCGACCAAGCTGTAGCAACTCTGGACTTTCCAGCTTACTTTGCAATCATGACCTATGCAGATGACCGTTCATTGCGTGAAGAACTTTATAGAGCCTATGTCACTCGTGCATCTGATCAGTCTGAACAAACTGAGTTTGATAACAGCAAAATTATGGAAGAAATTTTAAGTCTTCGTCAGGAAATGGCGAAACTACTTGGTTTCAATAACTATGCTGAATACTCTCTCGCAAGCAAGATGGCACCAGATGTAAAAACGGTACATGACTTTTTAGTTGATCTCGCTGAGCATGCTCGTGTGCCTGCTCTTCAAGAAGTTACTGAACTTCAAGAGATTGCTAAGCAAGATGGTGTTGACGAACTTAAACCTTGGGATAGCACTTACTATTCTGAAAAGCTTAAACAGCAACAATTCAACTTATCGCAAGAAGCATTAAAACCTTATTTCCCTGCACCTAAAGTCATTCAGGGCTTATTCCAGATCGTGCAGCGCTTATACGGTATTAACATCGTTGAACGTGAAGCTCCAGTTTGGCATCCAGATGCACGTTATTTTGAGTTAGAAGACCAAGGTCAAGTGGTTGGTGGCTTCTTCTTTGATTTATACGCGCGTACTGGTAAAAGAGGCGGCGCATGGATGAGTGGTTTCCGCTCACGCATGCAAACTGTTCATGGTTTACAAAAACCAATTTGCTACATGGTGTGTAACTTCACTCCTCCAGTAGGTAATCAGCCTGCTTTACTCACCCATGATGAAGTAATCACTTTATTCCATGAGTTTGGACATGGTTTACATCACATGCTAACCGAAGTAGATAATATTTCGGTTGCAGGAACTCATGGTGTTGCTTGGGATGCAGTAGAGCTACCAAGCCAGTTCATGGAATTCTGGTCTTGGGATAAAGAAAGTTTAGATGTTTTAAGTGAGCACACTGAGAGCAAACAAACTTTACCGCAAGAATTACTTGATGCTTTATTAAATGCTCGTTTCTTCCAGTCTGGTATGCAAACTTTACGTCAGCTTGAATTTGCATTGTTTGATTTGACTATTCACACTAAAACACCTGCTTTGAATAGTGAGCAAATTCAGCAAACTTTAAATGACATTCGTAAACAATACGCAGTTGTTCCAGCTGTTGAATATAATCGCTTTCAACATAGCTTCAGTCATATTTTCGCTGGTGGTTATGCGGCTGGCTATTACTCTTACAAATGGGCAGAAGTTTTAGCGAGTGATGCATTTGATCGCTTTGAACACGAAGGTATTTTCAACACTCAAACTGGCAAAGAATTCCGTCAGGCAATTTTAGCTGTGGGTGGTAAAGACACTGCACTTGAAGCATTTGTAAGTTTCCGTGGCCGTGAACCTAAAATTGATGCATTGTTACGTCATCAAGGTTGGACGAATGACAGCAAAACCGCTTAAACTATGGGCCTAAATTGATCGTGTGGTTAGGGTGATAAAGATGAAAAAACGTTTCATTGCTGGGGCTAAATGTCCAAAATGTGAAGCAACCGATCGGATTGTCATGCTAACCACCGCTGAAGACGAATGGATTGAATGTATCGAATGCGGTTATAGCGAAAATCGTCCGACTCATATTGATGAGCCTGAAACACCTGCTGTACCTGATGAAGTTGGAGTAATACAGTTCAAGCCTCGTCGTCCTGACTAAAGGTCTTAGAGATGCCACTACAAAGAAAACAAAACTCAAAACTATTGTGGATTTTAATTGGGGGCTTAAGCATTCTTGTAGTGCTTTTTTTCGCTGCACAATGGTTTTTCAAAAAAACCGAGTCATCCGCACCAATGGTTGATCCTCAACCTGTTTCGACACCTTCTCCTGCTAAAACCCCTGATCTATCATCAGGTTATGAACCGGTAACAGAGGCTACAAGTTCACAACAACTTGTAAATGAAGATGTACTTAAACAACCTGTACCTGCTCAAGAGTCTTTAGCAAAAGAGGAAGTGTCTAAACTCGATGACATTCATCACCAGCTAAAAGATCAGGAAGTAACCTTAAAAGCTCAGCATGCAGATGCAGATCAATTGACGAAACTCAAAGAAGAACAAGTTAAATTGCTTGAAGCCCAGCTCAAACAACAATAGTTTTTCAATGGGAACTTAAAAAGCTAAAATCATCGATCTTTAGCTTTTTTATTTTAACTAAAATAATTCTATTCATCTTTTTTCTAAATTTAATGAATCCTCTTAATAAAAAAAGCCCTCCATTTAGGAAGGCTTTTTTGTATAACCGATACTTTAATTTAAGTTAATGATACCAACCGAATAACTTAAACACATATGGCACATAAGTAACCAATACCAGTGATGAGAACAAGACAATAATTGGTAGCAACCAGCGCTCATAACGGAAATAGAAACTTGTATATTTCTCTTTCGCTTCAGCATCAGCAGCGTTCACTTCATCATCTCCGACGGACAACCGCGTGAGTAGATGGTTCAAGGCAACTGGCGGGGTTACATAACCAAATTCGAATGCAACCAACACAATCATCCAGAAGTGAATTGGATGAATACCATTTTCGTATGCCACAGGCGCAATGGTTGCAGCAACTAAAATTACAGCACCAAATGGATCTGTACACATACCAATAATAGCAAGTAGCAGTGCGATACATGCAAGTGATATATAGATACTGCCTAAATGAGTCGGCAATAATTCAACCACTTCAGAACGTTCAATTAAACCACCAACACTTGCAGACAATGCCATCAAGATAATGAGTGCGCCAATATGACCTACAGTTTCTGAAGTTGCAAAACGAAGTGCTCCGCCAAAACCAAGACGGAATTGAGAACTATGTGGATCATGCGCTCGAAGGAATGGTGATTTCTGTTCGTGTTCACGAACAATCGCCTCATGAATATTGATTGCAGGGGCTTCTTTTGGCGCCACCATTTTGTCATACAAGATCATTGCAATCAGGACTAATGGTAAAATTACTGGTGCAGTAAATTCATTCATTCCTGTGTCTAGTGCATATTTATAAATAGCAAGAACAACAGCAGTGATCAAAATGTATGGAATTACAGGTACAAAGGCACGCATCATGCCCGGAATCGCTACTTTTGGCGAATTCACACGGAATTTTTCTTCAGCCAAGAGTAATGAAACACCCAAGAAAATAAATGCTGTTAACCAAAATACATAAACACCATGGCCGAACAGCTCATCGGACGTCACATGACGACTATCAAGCATTGCAATTAAAACGACCAGTAGACATGGACGTACAACCACACCTAAAGAACCTGACATTGCTGATACAGCCAATGCATATTGACGGCGAGCGCCCGCATTCCAGACTTCTTTATAGATAATTGCACCTGCTGCAATAACAAAAATACCCGACGCACCTGTATAAGCCGTTGGTACCGCAGCTGCAATTAGAATTAACCATGTTAGAGTTTCTGGCGCCAAATTCCATGGGCGAAGCACGTTAAGGAATAAATCCATAACGCGTGTTTGAGTTAGAAGCATACCTGCCCAAATAAACAAGGCAAGGTTTAAGAAGATACCTGAGAACTCAACCAACAAGCCAAGGTAAATCCCTTGTCCCATTGGATAATCCATAAAGAATGTAAACACTATGCCCGTAATAAGTGCCATATAAGCATATAAAGGCACGCATAGTAGCGCTAAGCCAATATTCCCGCCTTCACGTTTTGCGGGAGGTGAAACAAATAGTTGATAAAGACTAATTAAAGTCAGAACAACAAACAGAATCATCCATATCCAGTAAATAGTTACTGTTTCATAGGTAGGTGTCACACCAGAGTTGATAACTGAACGATACTGGCTAATTACAGAGAAACTGAGTAGCGCATTAGCGACCACCATAAAGATGGAATAGACTTTGTAATCTATTTTTGTTGCTGGATTACGTAAGCCAATATGGTGAAATTTTAACGATGCAGTAATCGCAGAAATCAGCACCATAAAAATCAGTAAAATTGCGCGGTTTTCTGTACCAAATTTAAAAATACCAAAGAAACCTGTCTCAATAGCACGGTAAGTACGTACCCCTGAGTTAGCTTCGATATATTTAATTGTCTTGTCATACGCCTGATATTTCTCGTCACATTGTTGCTGCGCTGCGAGTAGTGATGCACGGACATCACTTTCCGATGCTGCACCAAAGAAACTCGAGAAATCATCAGATTTATTCGCTTTCATTTGTTCTTTTACTTGAGCATCGATATTTGGATGTCGTTCACAAGTCGGCTTTTCAGGTTCAGCACGCAAAAATGAATATTGCATGCCTATTGCAGGATCACCATAAAGACGCTCCCCGATACGTAATAATTGTCCGTGGATCATTTCCCCGGTACCAATGATTAGAGTCATTAATAGCAAAATGAGGATGACGAATGTTGAGATCCATTCGTTCCATATATAACCCAGCAGACCTAATCCAGATCTTTTTTCTTGATGTTCTTGCATAAATATTCCAATTTTGTTCTCTCAAAAACCTAAAAAAAACAGGAGCTTGAGTCATGCAATTTTTTTGGTCAGGGGTTAAATCCATCCCCCTTCTACCAATCCCTTTATTCAACGATCAAATTTGCATCAAACTTTATTAATAAAGAATGACTAAAATCACTTTTTTAACAGTTTGTATTGTCAATTTTTCTTTTTTAATCTTTGAGCAAGCCAATAGCATGCCCCAAAGATTGCGCCACCAATTGCTCCATATAAGTGAGCTTCTGTTAAAACCGGACTTCCTATTAACTGAGCTGTTCCTGTTTGCCCAAAGGTATTTTCCCATATCAGTTTTGCAATAATTAATCCTAAAACCAGAAAAGCAAAATTCCGTTCTTTACGATATTGCAAATAAACTAAAGCAACTGCTGTATATAGCCCATGTAAAACACCTGACAAACCAGCATATGCCTCGATATAAGGTAAATAAAAATAGAACACCAAACTAATAAACGGTGGCAAAAGAAAAAGCAGACTTAAAAGATGCCACGCTTTGGTATGCGGGAAAATAAACGGTAAACAGGCGAATGCCATCATGTTCAAAAGGAAATGAATCCACCCAACGTGTACCCAATGTGCAGTCCATAAACGCCAGAATTCGCCAAGTAAACTTTCACGCCAATAAATAAAAGTATCAGGAAACACCTGTAGACATGCAGATACAGAAATGCACACTGCGACCAAAAGCACTTTCTTATTCAGTACATGATCCTTCATGGCACACTCCTTGAAATTAAACTTCTTGCTACCATTGTAAAACTTAACAACAGTCTCGCAAGAAGTTAACCTTTCAAATATGTTTACTGCGCTGCTGGTGGAGCAGATGAATCCGCAGGAGCTTCAGATGCTGCTCCGCCATCAAACAATTCATCTAGCTCTGCTGCACCTTCATTCTTATCATCCCAGAAATGTGACATACCATCATCTCCGGTACGCACACCTGTATGCTCAGTCCAGTAACGGTCAGAAATACCGCGTACAATCAGACCAGCCATACTATCGATTAACTTAAAGTTTGGGTTGACAGGCTTATCATCAGCTTGAGATGCGGCATAGGATCTTAATGCATCACGGATTTTTGCATCATCACCACTTGCTTGAGCAGCTACCGCATATAACGCATGAGATAAACGAACACCTTTTTGCTCACCAATTTGGACTGATTGCTTTAACGTTTGGTATGGATCAGGTTTCCCTTCATCTGCCCCTGGCAATAAAGTCCAGATAACAGCACGCGTTGCGTTAGGTGCACCCCAGAATTTTTCATTATCGAGACAGACCATGCCACGCTCTACAATAGCAGCGATATCTTTTGGAACATTGACTGCGCCACCAGAGTTAATATCATTGGTTACAGCCTGAAGGCCACTAATCATTCCAAGTAAATAAACTGTTTGATCAGTATCACTACGCATCGTTGGACAAGAATCACCTAAATGGTATTTATATTTAGATTCCCAACGATCAGCAAACAACTTATAGCCCGTATATTGACGCTCAGCAGCAATTGCAGCCCAACGCTTCTGTGCAATACGTGCATCTTGCGCTTCGGTTACCTGCCCTGCTTTTGATGCACGCAAATAACGTAATTCCTGTTCTAACGCTTGGTTTTCCGCACAGACACCTGAAGCTGCATACATTAATACCGCAACACGCGTTGGATCTGCACCCATACCTTTAGTAGACATGATTGCTGGTGTTAAGGCACTACCAGTATTACAAACCATTTCAGCATCTTGCATTGCCAAAATAGGCGGAACGACGTGCTTTTCCGTAAAACCTAAAGCAACATTTGCTCCGCTTTTCACGACATATGAACAACCTGATAAAACTGAAGCTGCAAGAAAACTCACCGCCAAACCTTGGCTTATTTTTTGGACTTTAGACATCTTCCTGTCCTCTATGTAATTTGTTTTTTCCTTCTCAGATGTACATTAGCAGATGCATATCTTGAATAAAAGAGTAATTACTCTAATTGTAGCGCCTATACTTTGACACACTTCACAGCAGATAAAATTGACAGTTTTTCAGGGAAACAGAAATTTTAGGCAAAAAAAAGTAGCATTGCGACGGTTCAGCACATGCTACTTATTAACTGAGATAAGCTTTTAACGGCTTATATTATTTTTGTTCTAGATAATCCTTAAGTAAAGTTCCTGCTCTTCCTACTACCACAGCCATAAGCACTGCAATTAACAGAAACATCCACATTGAAATCTCCATGAGAGACCTCCTTACTACAATCGCACCCAGTTATAAACTGGACACTTGATGGAATTAATCGACTAAACAATTTAATAATTGACTGATCGACGACCTTGCATCCTCTGTCTCTTAACTTTGTTAAAATTAACTCTGTTAAGATGCTCCCTGAGTAAAGTTCCTGCTCTTCCGATCACCACTGCCAAAATTATGGCAATGACCAAGAACGACCATGTTGGCATCTCCATTTTGAGACCTCCGACACACTTTACGTTGGTGTTTGTACTTTAACCGATCAAATAGGCACCCATAGGTGAAATTGTCAGACAATTGTATTTCATTGTCTTTTTTCTATATTTTAATTAGACAATCCTGAACTCAAGCAAAGAAATAAAGATTAAATTATTGTTTCTTATAATTTTTAAATAAATATACAAATGTAGAATTGTCTAACAATTAATGAAGTTTTTGTAAGACTTTTAACTGTTTCCAGTACTGCAAAGGAAGTTGATCAAACCAAATTATAGCTACTTTCATGGGTGCCCCATCAAAATACATAACTATAAACATTTGATAATCAATTATTTTAGTAATTTCTACACGTGAAATAATCTTTGGTGAAGAGTAAGCCACTGACCAAGATTTTTGGTCTAAATATGAAATTTGAGAAATTCGTGATTGTTTTAAAAACAATAGAAAACTAATAGAGAAAAGGATGAGAGCTATCAACCACCAAATGGGTGATAACAATTGATAAAGTAGGATTGCTAAACTCAAGCCAATAAAAAGCTGAAATATTATCGAGAAACGACTATATTTCAGCTCAAAATTCAATTCTTTTATCAAAACAGTTTAGCCATGTACGTACTGTTTTAATTTATAAATAAATTCACGTAACTCTGTACGTGGAGGTTCAGAAACTTCCATGAACCAATCTAGTAAATCTGGATCTTCCTGTTCAACTAACTCTGCAAATAAAGCCTTCTCTGCCGGATCTGCTTGTAAATAATAGTTTTTTACATAAGGGTCAAAATAGACGTCAATTTCTTTTAAGCCGCGGCGTGCTCGATAAATTACTTTACGTTCTTCCAAGGTCATTTCGTCAGACATTTATTTCCCCATCTGCGTTGATAGTGCGCCTAGTTTACCTGATCACATTCCAAAGATCGCTAAAAATATCAAATTGACCAAATTTATCATCTTGTCCTCATAATTGAGCATTCATCACATTGTTACGCAACAAATGCTTCCGTATGTTTAGGGTTATAACATCACACCTGAACCAAGGAAGAAATACAAATGCAATCTGGTGCTATCCGTCCTATTCCAAATATGTTACCGAGACAATTATTCAATGAAGAGCATGAAGCTTTCCGTGAAACAGTGCGTAAATTCTATGAAAAAGAAGTCGTTCCCAATATTGAAAAATATGAAAAACAACAACATGTTGATCGAGATCTTTGGAATAAGGCTGGAGAATTAGGTCTTCTTTGCACCACAATGCCAGAGCAATATGGTGGGTCTGGAGTAGACCGCTTGTACAGTATGATCTTAATTGAAGAACAAGCTTATGCTATGGACTCTAGTACGGGCTTCTCTTTGCATTCAGATATCGTTGCCAATTATGTAAATAACTTTGGTAATGAAGAACAAAAACAAAAGTGGCTACCGAAAATGGCAACAGGAGAAGTAGTCACGGCTATTGCCATGACTGAGCCTGGTACTGGTTCTGATTTACAAGCAGTGAGAACCACCGCCATAGTTGATGGTGATGATTATGTGATTAATGGTTCTAAAATTTTCATTACGAATGGCTACTTATGTGACATGGTCGTAGTGGTTTGTAAAACTGGCAATAACGACAAAGGTTCAGCGAACTTATCACTTATTATTGTTGAAGCAGACCGCGCTGGATTTAGCAAAGGTAAGCCTCTTAATAAAATTGGGATGAAAGGCCAAGATACGTGCGAATTATTTTTCGATAATGTTCGTGTTCCTAAAGAAAATCTCTTAGGTATGGAAGGCATGGGCTTTATCATGCTCATGAAAGAGTTAGCTTGGGAAAGAATGCTAGTCGCTATTATTTGTCAGGCAGGCGCTGAAGCAGCATTTGCACATACCGTTCAATATACAAAAGACCGTAAAGCATTTGGCAAACCTATTAGTGCATTTCAAAATACGCGTTTTAAACTTGCTGAACTGAGAACAGAAATAGATTTCTGCCGTACTTATCTAGATCGTTGTATGGAATTACAACTTGAAGAAAAATTGAGCGTGGAAGCTGCCGCAGCTGCTAAATATAAAATTTCAGATATGTTCTCAAAAGTTGTAGATGATTGTCTTCAATTACATGGAGGTTATGGTTACATGCTTGAATATCCAATTGCGCGTGCCTACATAGATAACCGAGCAAATCGAATTTATGCGGGTACCAATGAAATTATGAAAGAATTAATCTCTAGAACACTTTAATAGCCTCATTATAAAAGGGGCATTACGCCCCTTTTATTTATCTAATCTTTATTAAGATACTAGTTTTGGCTTACGCTCACTCGTTTCTGAACGTTTATGAAAATGTAGAACACCATCTTCAAATTTTGAATTTTTTAGCGACTTTCTATCTTCTAAATAGTTATTAGTGACTTGCCATGGAGCATGCTTACCTTGTTTTGGAAGCTCATGTGCCGCACGGCTGATATAACCTGAAGATAATTTACCCATTACAGTATCTTCTTCCATTTCAGTCTTATCACCCGACGGAACTACTTCATCATAACTATTTTTGTCCATATAGTTTAACAAGCGACAAATATATTCCGCAGCGATATCAACCTTAAGGGTCCATGATGCATTTACATAACCAATAATCATGGCCATATTTGGTACATCACTTAGCATTATGCCATTATAAAGCATATGTTCAGATGAATTGATTGGTTTCCCATCAAGAGTAGCCTGAACCCCACCCATAATTTGAACTTGCAAACCAGTTGCAGAAATCACAATATCCGCATCAAGATGTTTACCAGATTTAAGTAAAATACCTTTTTCAGTAAATTTCTCAACTTGATCAGTTTCTACACTCGCTTTACCTTCACGCAAAATCTTAAATAAGTCACCATCAGGTACCACACATAGACGTTGATCCCAAGGATTGTATGAAGGTGTAAAATGCTTCATATCAACTTTACCCTTTAACTGCACTTCAATTGCTTTTAAGAGTAAGCGACGTACAGTTTTTGGATGTTTCTGAGACAATGCATAAATAGCGCGCTGCATACCAATATTACGTGCACGGGTAAATTTATAAGCTGCTTCTTCTGACATAAATCTACGCGTTTTTTCATAAATG
The DNA here is from genome assembly GCF_037027805.1 of Acinetobacter sp. 161(2023). Classification (NCBI taxonomy): domain Bacteria; kingdom Pseudomonadati; phylum Pseudomonadota; class Gammaproteobacteria; order Moraxellales; family Moraxellaceae; genus Acinetobacter; species Acinetobacter sp. 161(2023). The sequence continues at coordinate 37,178 of NZ_JAZEYD010000005.1, forward strand.
AAGTCGATAGAAGGCACACTAGCAATATACGTAGGCGAACGCTGCAACATGGTTACATGACCCGCTCCACCTTTCGCCATTGCTGGTACTAAAGTAATTGCAGTTGCGCCACTACCAATAATAACGACTTTTTTACCCGTATAATCTAAATTCTCAGGCCAATGCTGTGGGTGAATAAGTTGCCCTTTAAATGCTTCTTGATTTGGGAAAGAAGGCGCGTATCCTTGATCATAATTATAATAACCAGTACACCCTACAACAAAATTAGCAATCCACGTCTGTTGTTTTTTCTTACCATCTTCAATTACAACTTGCCATTTCTTTGATTCAGAATCGTAATTAGCAGAAAGCACACGATAACCAAAGTGAATTTTTTCTTTTAACTTATATTCATCAATTACTTCGCCTAAATACCCTTTAATAGAAGCACCATCAGCTAATACATTCGCTTTACACCACGGCTTAAAATTAAAACCAAATGTGGACATATCTGAGTCTGAGCGAATACCTGGATAACGGAAAAGATCCCATGTTCCACCAAAAGATTCACGACGCTCTAAAATTTCAAATTGGCGTTGTGGAGAATTTTTTGATAAATGGGCAGCAACTCCAATTCCTGAGATACCTGCGCCAATGATTAAAATATCAACTTGCTTTTCCATTTTATTTTTATACCCATTGTTGAGAATATGAGTTTATTAAAGCACAATTTTGACAATACACAATGTCAAGTTTGACCGTTTATCCATTTTTTTATGTCACTTGGGGACATTTTTATATTCTTATTAATTAATGAAAATAAAAAAGACCGGTATAAAACCGGTCTTTTTTGAATAAAATCAATTATTCAGCTGAAGTTGTCACTTCACGATCTACAAGCTCAACGTAAGCCATCGGTGCTGCATCACCAGCACGGAAGCCCGCTTTAAGAACACGTAGATAACCGCCGTTACGTTCTTTGTAACGAGGGCCGAGTACTGTAAATAATTTACCTACAGTTGCAGCATTACGAGTACGAGCAAATGCTAAACGACGATTTGCTACAGTATCGTTTTTTGCTAGAGTGATTAAAGGCTCAGCAACACGACGTAATTCTTTAGCTTTAGGCACAGTTGTTTTGATCAACTCGTGTTCAAATAAAGAATTAGCCATGTTTTGGAACATCGCTTTACGATGGCTGCTTGTACGGCCTAATTTCACACCACTATTACGATGACGCATGGTGATAGTCCTACTTAATTAACGGCTACGATAGGCAAAACGGTCGTCCATACGAAGACTAGCTGGTGGCCAGTTTTCAAGACGCATACCGAGTTGTAAGCCTTTCGATGCCAAAACATCTTTGATCTCTGTTAACGATTTTTTACCAAGGTTAGGAGTTTTTAACAACTCAACTTCAGTACGTTGAACAAGATCACCAATGTAGTAAATATTTTCTGCTTTCAAACAGTTAGCAGAACGAACAGTAAGCTCTAGATCATCTACTGGGCGAAGCAAGATTGGGTCAACTTCTTCACGAGGCTCTTGAGCAACTGGAGTTTGGTCTTTCTGAAGATCAACAAAAATTGCAATTTGTTGTTGCAAGATTGTTGCCGCTTTGCGGATTGCTTCTTCAGGATCAACCGTTCCATTTGTCTCGAGGTCGATTACCAGTTTATCTAAATCGGTACGTTGTTCTACACGCGCATTTTCAACGGTGTAAGAAACACGTTTAATCGGGCTATAAGAAGCATCTAATTGCAAACGACCAACAGGACGTGTTTCGCCTTCAGGGAAACGAGAATCAGATGTTTCATAACCACGACCTTGAGCAACCTTCAAGCGCATTTTTAATGAGCCTGAAGCACTCAAAGTACCAATTAAATGTTCTGGATTAACCACTTCAACATTATGAGGTAAACGAAGGTCAGCAGCAGTAATTTCGCCAGGACCTTGTTTCTCTAATGTTAAATATGCTTCATTTTGATCGAACAGCTTAATAGACAATCCTTTTAGGTTCAGCAAGAGCTCGACGATGTCCTGCTGCAAGCCTTCTAAAGTACTGTACTCGTGCTCGACACCTTCTATCTCAACTTCAACCACAGCAGCGCCAGGTAAAGAAGACAATAGAATGCGACGTAAAGCATTGCCTAGAGTATGGCCAAAACCACGCTCTAAAGGTTCTAGAATCACTTTTGCCGAGGTCCCGCTAACCGCTTCGACCTTGATCGCTTGCGGAGTTAGAAACTCGTTTGCAGTACGCGTCATTATTGCTACCTCAAGGATTATTTAGAATACAATTCTACAATCAAGCTTTCGTTGATTTCAGCAGGTAAATCAGAACGATCTGGTGCAGCTTTAAACGTACCTTCAAGCTTAGAATGATCAACATCCATCCAAGCTGGAATACCACGTTGTGCAGCTAACTCAATCGCGTTTTTAATACGCAATTGTTGTTTAGCACCTTCGTGAACCGCAATTACATCACCAGCTTTAACTTGAATAGATGCGATGTTTACACGACGACCATTCAAAGTAATGCTACGGTGACTTACTAACTGACGAGCTTCTGCACGTGTAGAACCAAAACCCATGCGATAAACAACGTTATCAAGACGGCTTTCAAGCAATTTCAACAAGTTTTCACCTGTTGCGCCTTTAACACGAGCTGCTTCTTTATAGTAGTTACTAAATTGACGTTCTAACACACCGTAAATACGACGGACTTTTTGTTTTTCACGTAATTGTAGTGAATACTCAGATTGCTTACCACCGCGTGCCTGACCATGTTGACCAGGTGCTTTGTTAGCTTTTTTAGTTTTGACGTCAAATGGTTTAACGCCAGATTTAAGTTGCAGGTCTGTCCCTTCGCGGCGAGAGAGTTTGCATTTTGGACCAATATAACGAGCCATGAATGTTTCTCCTTACACGCGACGTTTTTTAGGTGGACGGCAACCGTTGTGAGGAATTGGCGTCACATCGGTAATGCTGTTAATTTTATAACCCACTGCGCCTAATGCACGAACCGCAGACTCACGACCTGGACCAGGACCTTTTACAAGGACATCCAGATTTTTCAAACCGTAATCTAAAGCTGCTTTACCAGCAACTTCAGCAGCTACCTGAGCAGCAAACGGAGTTGATTTACGTGAACCACGGAAGCCTTGTCCACCAGAGGTGGCCCAAGCCAATGCATTACCTTGACGATCAGTAATCGTAACAATGGTGTTATTAAAAGACGCGTGAATGTGTGCAACACCTTCAGAGACGGTACGGGTGACCTTCTTGCGTGTGCGAGTATCTTTAGCCATCTTTTAGCTTCCAGAAATCTTACTTTTTAATCGGTTTGCGCGGACCTTTACGGGTACGTGCGTTAGTTTTGGTGCGTTGACCACGGACAGGCAAGCTGCGACGATGGCGAAGGCCGCGATAGCAACCCAAATCCATTAAACGTTTAATGTTCATGGAAATTTCGCGACGTAAGTCACCTTCGGTAGGAACCTTAGCAACTTCTGCACGAATCGCATCAAGCTGAGCATCGTCCAACTCACGGATCTTAGTAGTTTCAGTAATACCAACTGCAGTTAAGATATTCTTAGCAGTATGGCGACCGACACCAAAGATGTAAGTGAGGGAGATAACAGCATGCTTGTTATCCGGAATGTTTACACCGGCAATACGAGCCATTCACTTTCTCCAAAAAGGCAGTAGAGATAATCAACCGCCCCACAAAATCTTGAGGGGCGGATATTAACCCAATTCGCCTACTGAAATCAACAGGTCTTGATTAGATTAACCTTGACGCTGCTTATGACGAGGTTCTGCGCTACAAATTACGCGAATAACCCCATTACGACGGATAACTTTACAGCTACCACAAATTTTCTTTACAGAAGCTTGTACTTTCATGATGAAACCTCTAAGTGCGCTTATCCCTTAGGATGAGCAGTCGTTTTTCTCATTAATGTTTGATTATCATATTGATGAGATGTTAAGTGCGCTTGTAGCTGAGCCATAAAGTCCATAACAACGACAACTACGATTAGTAATGATGTGCCACCCAAAGAGAATGGGATCCCAAAAGAACTTTGTAGAATCATTGGCATTAAACAAATGACCGTAATATAAATCGCACCAATAAACGTCAAACGATTAAGAATATGATCTAAGTAACGAGCAGTTTGCTCACCTGGGCGAATACCAGGCACATAAGCTCCGCTGCGTTTTAGATTTTCTGATACTTCCTTAGGGCTAAATACTAAAGCCGTATAAAAGTAACAGAAAAAGATAATTAACGCACCAAAGAGCACCAAATACAAAGGCTGTCCAGGCGACAATACTAAAGCTAAATCTTGTAAGCTACGTTTAATGAATCCAGCATTTGCATCTGCACTTCCTACCCATTGACCAAGACTCGCTGGGAACAATAGTAAAGAACTTGCAAAAATCGCAGGAATCACACCAGCCATATTAATTTTCAATGGCAAATGTGTCTGCTGTGCTGTAAATATACGACGACCTTGCTGCTTTTGTGCATAGTTTACTGGAATACGACGTTGTGCTTTTTCAATAAACACAATCGCAGCCAACACACCTACAGACAAAAGACCAAAGATCACAAGACCAATCAAGCTTGTCTGACCATTATCTACTGATGAAACTGATTGCATAATTAACTTAGGCAAACCAGAAACAATACCAGCAAAAATAATCATTGAGATACCGTTACCAATACCTCTTTCAGTGATTTGTTCACCTAGCCACATTAAGAACATAGTTCCAGCGACAAGTGATGTAACTGCTGGTATATAAAACTCAAGACCAACTGACAGAGTAATACCCTGACCAATCAAACCTGCGCACATACCAACTGCCTGAACCACTGCAAGCAATAATGTACCCTGACGCGTATATTGATTAATTTTACGCTTACCTTGCTCACCTTCCTTTTTCAAGGCTTCTAGTGAAGGAATTACGGTAGACATTAACTGCACAATAATTGATGCAGAAATGTAAGGCATAATCCCTAAAGCAAGAATAGACATTCGCTCTAAAGCACCGCCAGAAAACATATTGAATAGCCCAAGAATAGTTCCTTGGTTCGCATGAAATAAATTTTCTAACGCAGCATTATTAATGCCTGGTACTGGAATATGCGCTCCTAGTCGAAAGACCAGCAATGCACCGATTAGAAAACTCATCCGGCGAATAATTTCACGATATTTCACATGAAATGGCTGACCTTTCATCATGTTGACATGACCTGAAGAACTAGGAGACATAGACACTCGAGATTACTCCTCGACTTTGCCGCCAGCTGCTTCAATCGCAGCTTTGGCGCCTTTAGTCAATGCAACACCTTGAACAGTGAATGCACGAGTGATTTCACCAGAAAGTACGATACGAGCACGAATTTGGTCACGACGAACAACATTCGCAGCTTTCAAAGTTTCTAGGCTAACGATGTCGCCTTCAACTTTGCTTAACTCAGATAAACGTACTTCAGCAGTTTTTAAAGCGATTTGGCTAGTGAAACCGAATTTAGGTAAACGACGATAAATCGCTGTTTGACCGCCTTCAAAGCCTGGACGAACGCCACCACTTTTACGTGATTTTTGACCTTTGACACCACGGCCACCGGTCTTACCAACGCCAGAACCGATACCACGGCCTAAACGACGGTTTTCACGTTTTGCACCTTCTGCAGGTGCAAGCTCATTTAAACGCAGAGTCATGGCTTATTCCTCTACACTAACCATATAGTAGACTTTGTTGACCATACCACGGTTAGAAGGCGTATCTTGCACTTCTACAGTATGACCAATACGACGCAGACCTAAACCTTGTAAGCAAAGCTTGTGATTTTTCAAGCGATGTGAAGAAGATTTAGTCTGGGTAACTTTAATCGTTTTCATGATTGATTACCCTTGAATTTCTGCTACTGATTTACCACGTTTCGCAGCGACTTTCTCAGGAGAAGTCATATCACGCAAACCTTTGAAAGTTGCGTTTACTACGTTTGCAGCATTAGTAGAACCATAACATTTAGCAAGTACGTTATGCACGCCTGCAGCTTCTAGAACGGCACGCATTGCGCCACCAGCGATTACGCCAGTACCTTCAGAGGCAGGTTGCATGTATACACGGCTTGCACCATGACGAGCATTCACAGGGTGTTGTAAAGTAGTACCAGCAAGGTCTACAGTAATCATGTTGCGACGTGCAGCTTCAAGTGCTTTAGAAATAGCAGCTGGAACTTCACGTGCTTTACCACGACCAAAACCAACACGACCATTACCATCACCCACAACAGTTAATGCTGTGAAAGAGAAGATACGACCGCCCTTAACAACTTTGGCTACACGATCAACGGCAACCAGCTTTTCAACAAGACCTTCGTTTTGTTCAACTTTAGCCATGATTAGAACTCCAAGCCGTTTTCACGAGCAGCATCAGCCAAGGCTTTGATACGACCATGATATTTAAAACCAGAACGGTCAAATGCAACTTTAGTTACACCAGCTGCTTTCGCGCGCTCTGCGATTAAAGCACCTACTTTAGTAGCAGCATCTACATTACCTGTAGTACCGCTACGTAAAGATGCATCCAAAGTTGAAGCTTGTGCTAAAACTTTGCCACCATCTGCTGAAATAACTTGAGCATAGATGTGACGCGGAGTGCGGTTTACACACAAACGAGTCGCACCCAATGCACGGATGTGCAAGCGTGTGCTTTTCGCACGACGCAAACGGGTTTGTTTCTTTTCGTTCATAAGAACCTCGCGCCTTATTTCTTCTTAGCTTCTTTACGAAGAATGACTTCATCCGAATAACGAACACCTTTACCTTTATATGGTTCAGGAGAACGATACGCACGGATTTCTGCCGCTACTTGACCTAACAACTGCTTGTTTGCTGATTTCAAAATGATTTCAGTTGCAGTTGGAGTTTCCGCTGTTACACTTTCAGGTAAAGCGTAGTCAATTGGGTGTGAAAAACCAAGGTTAAGGTTTACAACAGTACCCTTAACCGCAGCTTTATAACCAACACCAACTAGCTGCAACTTACGTTCGAAGCCTTCGCTAACCCCTTTTACAAGGTTATTCAATACAGCGCGAGCAGTACCAGCTTGCATCCAAGCATCTTTCGATTCTTTAACTGGAGCAAGTTGAAGTTTACCTTCTTCCTGTTTTAGCTCGACCAGCGCATGCAGGTTGAAAGACAACGTACCTTTGCTGCCTTTCACTTCGACCTGCCGGCCGTTCTGAGTAACTGTTACACCATTCGGTACAGTTACTGGGGCTTTAGCCACACGAGACATGAGGAATCACCTATTAAGAAACAAAAGCAATAACTTCACCACCAACGCCCGCAGCACGTGCAGCGCGATCAGTCATGATGCCTTTGCTTGTAGAAACAATTGCAATACCTAAACCTTGCTTAACGCTTGGAAGTTTATCTTTACCGCGGTATTGGCGAAGACCTGGACGGCTTACGCGCTTAACCACTTCGATAACTGGTTTGCCTTCGAAATATTTTAAAGTAATTGTCAAAGTAGATTTTGTCTCTTCTTGAGCAACTTCTACATTTGAAATATAACCTTCTTGTTGAAGAACGTTTGCAATTGCAACTTTCAACTTAGAAGAAGGCATAGAAACAGTTTGTTTCTTAGCCATTTGTGCGTTACGAACACGTGTTAGCATGTCGGCAACGGTATCTTGCATACTCATTTAGTCGCTCCTTACCAGCTTGCCTTAACAACGCCTGGTACATCACCCTGCATTACTGTTTCACGTAATTTGTTACGGCTTAAACCGAACTTACGGAAGTAACCATGAGGACGACCAGTTAAACCACAACGGTTACGAAGACGCACCGGAGATGCATTACGTGGCAATGCCTGTAACTTTAACGTCGCTTCGAAACGCTCTTCTTCACTTGCGTTTACGTTTGCAATAGTAGCTTTTAATTCAGCACGTTTTGCAGCGTATTTCGCAACTGTTTTTTCGCGTTTCAATTCGCGATTAATCATACCTTTCTTAGCCATATCGACCTCTTATTTGAACGGGAAGCCGAATGCACGCATAAGCGCACGGCCTTCGTCATCGGTGCGAGCAGTCGTAGTAATAGTAATATCCATACCACGAATACGATCAATCTTATCGAAATCGATTTCAGGGAAAACGATTTGCTCTTTCAAACCCATTGAGTAGTTACCACGACCATCAAATGATTTCGAAGAGAAACCACGGAAGTCACGGATACGAGGGATTGCGATTGAGATCAAACGATCCAAGAATTCGTACATTTGGTCGCCACGTAAAGTAACTTTACAACCAATCGGCCATCCATCACGGATTTTAAAACCTGCGATAGATTTACGAGCAAGTGTAATTACTGGTTTTTGACCAGCAATCAACTGCATGTCGACTACAGCACCATCTAATAATTTCTTATCAGTTGCAGCTGCGCCTACACCCATGTTTAGGGTGATTTTTGTGATGCGTGGAATTTCCATCACGTTCTTAACGCTAAGTTCTTCTTTTAACTTTGCTTTAAGTTCATCATTGTAACGTGCTTTAAGTCTGGCCATCGCCTATTCAACCTATTACTTCGCTACCGCCACTGATTCACCATTTGATTTATAAACGCGAGTTTTCACGCCATCAATCACTTGGTAACCAACACGGTCAGCCTTCTGGGTTGTAGCATTTAAAATTGCCACGTTTGAAATATGAAGCGAAGCTTCTTGAGTAACAATACCGCCTTCAGCGCCAGTTACACGATTCGGCTTTTGATGCTTCTTCACTAAGTTAAGGCCTTCAACCTTAACGCGGTCTTCAGAAACAGACAATACAGTACCCTGTTTGCCTTTTTCTTTACCTGCGATCACAATAACTTGATCGCCTTTTTTAATCTTAGCCATGATTGCCTCTTATAGAACTTCAGGAGCCAATGAAATGATTTTCATGAACTGTTCAGTACGAAGTTCACGAGTCACTGGTCCGAAGATACGAGTAGCAATCGGAGCTTTGTTGTTGTTCAGGATAACTGCAGCATTATCATCAAAACGGATCACAGAACCATCTGGACGACGAATGCCGAATTTAGTACGAACTACAACCGCATTCATCACGTCACCTTTTTTAACACGTGCGCGTGGGATTGCTTCTTTTACAGTAACTTTAATAATGTCGCCAACAGAAGCATAACGACGATGTGAACCACCAAGTACTTTAATACATTGTACGCGGCGAGCACCACTGTTGTCTGCTACGTCGAGCATAGTTTCGGTTTGAATCATTGCCCTACTCCAAAACCGAGCATCACCGGTCACAATTTCGAAAGGCTCAAAGAGTACTCGAAATTGACCGATGATGCAACAAGAACGTCGAATTACTCAGCAGCTGCTTCAACTACTTCCACTAAAGTCCAAGCTTTAGTTTTAGAAATTGGGCGGCTTTCTTTAATGGTTACAACATCACCAATTTTAGCAACGTTATTCTCATCATGAGCGTGTAACTTAGTTGAACGGCGAATTGACTTGCCATACAACGGGTGTTGAACGCGGCGTTCAATAAGTACAACAATAGATTTATCCATTTTGTCACTTACGACTTTGCCGGTTAACGTGCGGACTGTTTTTTCACTCATTGTCCGTTCCCCTGTTTTTCGGTAAGGAGTGTCTTAATACGAGCAATTGTCTTACGAGCAACTTGCACTTCGTGCGATTTACCCAACTGACCAGTTGCTTTCGCCATACGAAGACGGAATTGGTTAAGCTGTTGCTCATCAAGCAAAGCTTTCAACTCTTCTACCGACTTTTCACGTAAATCTTTAGTTTTCATTACATTACCGTCCGAGTCACGATAGTGGTTTTAAACGGAAGTTTAGCAGCAGCTAAAGCAAATGCTTCACGCGCTAATTCTTCGTTCACACCTTCAATTTCGTACAGGATCTTGCCTGGTTGGATCTGGCAAACCCAGTATTCCACGCTACCCTTACCTTTACCCATACGCACTTCAAGAGGCTTTTGAGTAATCGGCTTATCCGGGAATACGCGAATAAAGATTTTACCACCACGCTTAATACGGCGGCTAATAGTACGACGTGCAGCTTCAATCTGACGCGCAGTCATACGACCACGTTCAGTTGCTTTAATTGCAATCGAACCAAATGATACTGTACTACCACGATGCGCTAGACCAGTATTACGGCCTTTGTGCACCTTACGGAATTTGGTACGTTTAGGTTGCAACATGGATTATTCTCCCTTGTCAGCAGCACGGTCACCGCGACGACCACGACGCTCTTGACCTTCACCACGACCACGACCACGTTTAGCTGGACGATCTTCAGCAGGAGCAGGGTTCATGACTTGTTTCATGCCACCTAAAATCTCACCACGGAAAATCCAAACTTTAACACCAATCGTACCGTAAGTTGTTTCTGCACGCACAGTAGCATAGTCAATGTCTGCACGTAATGTATGTAAAGGTACACGACCTTCACGATACCATTCTGTACGAGCAATCTCTGCACCACCTAAACGGCCAGACACTTCAACTTTGATACCTTTAGCACCAGCACGCATAGTGTTTTGAACCGCACGCTTCATAGCACGACGGAACATTACACGCTTTTCTAATTGAGAAGCGATTGCTTCAGCAACTAAACGCGCATCTAAGTCTGGGCGATCAATTTCATTGATACTTACTTGCGCAGGAACACCCATAATGCTGGTAAGTTCGCGCTGTAATTTCTCAATATCTTCGCCTTTTTTACCGATTACGATACCAGGACGAGCTGTGCTAATAGTTACTTTAGCAGCGCCTGATGGACGTTCGATAAGAATGTTGCTGATCATCGCATTCTTAAGTTTTTTAGTTAAAAACTCACGAACTTGAAGATCTTTAAGCAAGTATTCAGCGTATTGTTTCGGACTCGCATACCAGTTAGCGTTATGACGTTTCACAACACCTAGGCGGATACCGATTGGATGAACCTTCTGACCCATATCAAACCCCTACCTTAACGGTGATGTGACAAGTACGCTTCGTAATACGATCTGCACGGCCTTTAGCACGTGGCATAATACGTTTAAGGCTAACACCTTCATCAACGTAAATCGTAGAAACTTTAAGATCGTCAACATCTAAACTGTTATTGTGTTCAGCGTTTGCAATCGCAGATTCCAATGCTTTTTTTACTAAAACAGCAGCTTTTTTATTGCTGAAGTTTAAGATATTTAAAGCATGCGCAACAGATTTGCCGCGAATAAGATCTGCAACCAAACGTGCCTTTTGTGCCGAGATAGCGGCACCGCGTAATTTAGCAGTTACTTCCATCATGACACCTATTAACGTTTAGACTTCTTGTCAACACCGTGACCACGATAGGTACGAGTTGGCGCGAATTCACCGAGTTTATGACCAACCATATGCTCAGTAACAATTACTGGAACGTGATTACGACCATTATGAACAGAAATTGTTAAACCAACAAAATCCGGAAGGATCATCGAACGACGAGACCAAGTTTTAATCGGCTTGCGAGAGTTACTAGCAACAGCCGCTTCAACCTTAGCGAACAAGTGCGCATCGACGAATGGGCCTTTTTTCAGAGAACGAGGCATTAGTCAGATTCCTTTACTTGACGCGACGGTCGCGAATAATCATCTTAGTCGTACGCTTATTGGTACGTGTCTTGTACCCTTTAGCTTTTTGACCCCATGGGCTTACAGGTTGAATACCTTTATTACGCCCTTCACCACCACCGTGCGGGTGATCAACTGGGTTCATCGCCATACCACGTACGGTAGGACGAACACCACGCCAGCGCGCAGCACCAGCTTTACCCAATGAACGAAGGTTGTTTTCTTGGTTAGAAACTTCACCAATTACAGCGCGGCATTCAACATGAATTTTACGCATTTCGCCTGAACGAAGACGAACAATCGCGTAAGAACCATCACGACCCAACAACTGAACAGAAGCACCAGCAGAACGCGCTAATTGCGCACCCTTACCAATTTTAAGTTCAACGTTATGAAGTGTAGAACCGATAGGCATGTTACGAAGTGGCAAGCAGTTACCTGGACGAATTGGAGCATCGTTACCAGATTGTACTTTATCGCCAGCACGTAAGCCTTTAGGTGCAATGATATAACGACGCTCACCATCAGCATATTTCAACAAAGCAATATGTGCTGTACGGTTAGGATCGTATTCAATGCGCTCTACAACAGCTGGGATGCTGTCTTTATTACGTTTAAAGTCAACGATACGATAGTGTTGCTTATGACCACCACCAACGTGACGAGTTGTAATGTGACCGTTATTATTACGACCACCAGTACGTTTTTTTGCTTCAACCAACGGTGAGTAAGGCGCGCCTTTGTGAAGGTGATCATGAACCACTTTCTCTACAAAGCGACGTCCTGGAGACGTTGGCTTACATTTTTGAATCGGCATAATTTTCGTCCTTATTCCGCTGCGCTTTCAGCGGTATCGCCCAAGTCAGCCATTTCAACATCTTGGCCGGCTTTCAGGGTGACGTATGCTTTTTTAACATCAGAACGACGTCCCAATGTTTTACCAAAGCGCTTAGTTTTACCTTTAGTAATAGTAGTGTTAACTTTAACAACTTCTACACCAAAAAGTTTTTCAACTGCTTTTTTAACTTCAAGTTTAGTAGCATTGATATCTACTTTAAAAACTTGAACGCCAACAGTATCACCTAAAACTTGTGCCTTTTCTGAGAAGACTGGTCCTTTAAGGACTTGATAGATACGTTCGTTGTTCATCCGAGTTCTACCTCAATTTTCTTAGCAGCAGCTACAGACATCACAACTTTATCAAACGCGATCAAGCTTACAGGATCGATTGCAGTTGCATCCACCACATCTACATGCGGAAGGTTGCGTGCTGCAAGATATAAGTTCTCATCTACAGCTTCAGTAACGATCAATGCACGAGCGGCATTTAAATCGCCAAGCTTAGCAAGCAATTCTTTAGTTTTTGGAGCTGCAATAGCAAACTCTTCAACTAATACAAGACGATCTTGGCGAACAAGTTCAGCTAAGATACATTGCATTGCACCGCGGTACATTTTGCGGTTTACTTTTTGAGACCAATCTTGTGGACGAGCAGCAAAAGTTTTACCGCCACCAACCCAGATAGGGCTACGAGTAGAACCCGCACGAGCACGACCAGTACCTTTTTGACGGAATGGTTTTTTACCACCGCCAGAAACGTCTGCACGTGACTTCTGAGCACGAGTACCTTGACGACCACCTGCTAAATAAGCAGTAACAACTTGGTGTACAAGAGCTTCGTTAAATTCACGTCCGAAAGCAACTTCAGACAATTCAACAGCAGAGCCGGAAACAGTTTTCAAATTCACGGTATTTCCCCTCAGGCCTTGATGGTAGGACGTACGATCACGTCACCGCCAGTTGAACCAGGAATTGCACCTTTAACAACTAAAACAGAACGTTCAGCGTCAATAGATACGATTTCAAGACCTTGTACTGTTACGCGTTCATCACCTAAGTGACCAGCCATTTTTTTGCCTTTGAACACGCGACCAGGAGTTTGGTTTTGACCTGTAGAACCTAATACACGGTGAGAAACTGAGTTACCGTGAGTAGCGTCTTGGGTACGGAAGTTCCAACGCTTAACACCACCTTGGAAACCTTTACCTTTTGATTGACCAGTTACGTCAACAACTTGACCAACTGTGAACAAATCAACACCAATAGTACCGCCAACTTCACGACCTTCAAGCTCAGCTTCAGTAACACGGAACTCTTTAACCAAACGACCAGCAGCAACACCAGCTTTCGCAAAGTGACCTTTCTGAGCGTTAGTTACGCGAGATTCGCGACGTTCACCAGTAGTTACTTGAACAGCTTGATAACCATCAGTTTCAAGTGTTTTGATTTGCGTAATGCGGTTTGGATCGACTTCGATGACTGTAACAGGTACAGAAACACCTGCATCTGTAAAGATGCGAGTCATACCACATTTGCGACCGACTAAACCAATAGCCATGTGCATAAACCTCTAAAAAAGCGGCCTAATTAACTTGAAAGTTAATCAACCGAAAGCCTTAACCCAAAGCGATCTGAACATCAACACCAGCCGCAAGATCTAATTTCATCAATGCATCAACAGTTTTATCTGTAGGTTGAACGATGTCGATCAAACGTTTATAGGTGCGGATTTCGTACTGGTCACGCGCATCTTTGTTAACGTGCGGTGAAGTAAGAACGTTGAAGCGTTCGATGCGAGTAGGCATCGGAATTGGACCACAAACTTGTGCGCCAGTACGCTTAGCGGTTTCTACGATCTCTTGAGCAGATTGATCAATCAGACGATGATCAAAAGACTTCAAACGGATACGAATTCTCTGGTTAGACATACCAGTAAACTCCAAGCCAAACATATAAAGAATCACCCTTGACGCATCTCACCTATCGGTAAGTGTCAAAGGCAGTGAAAATCACTAAGGTCATGATCGATGCCACGACTGTAATGCACATTTACCACTTTCTTCGCAGCAAATGCCCCTCCTCTTGAGGGTCGCTCATTATAACGATTGTTTAAGTCTTATGCAATTCTCTTTTTCTATTTTCTCTATAAAACCTACTTTAATCGAGCATTGAGAGTTCATCTAGGCACTTATTACGAATTCAATCGCTTTATTTAAGAGTTGATTACCTTGCTCAAATTTTTGTGCTTCGGAATAGTGTAGTTCACGCGTAGATTGAACATATTCTCCATCAAAAATAGATAACTCTTCTTCATCTTCAAGTAAAAGCGCTAAAGTTGCTGGGGTCATCTCTGGATGGAACTGAAAACCCAGCACATTTTTTCCAATCTGATACATCTGATTGCGGCAAGCCGGACTTTGAGCCAAGTGTATAGCGCCTTTAGGTATTTCAAAGGTCTCACTATGCCACTGCATTACCTTTATCTTCTCTGGTAATGGAAAGCTTTCTTGAGGTAAATTTGCCACTCGCTGAACAGTTGACCATCCAAGCTCCTGATAGCGATTACGACTCACCGCCGCACCCAACGCATTAGCAATTAACTGCCCTCCCAAGCAAAGACCAATAGCTGGTTTTCCTGCTGCTAAATAACGGCGCAACCACCTCTTTTCTATTTTGAGCCATGGAAAATTCGCCTCATCATTTACACTCATGGTTCCACCCATGACCAATAACAAATCAACCTCTTCAATTTGGGGTAAAGCTTCTATTTCTAGGGACCGATCAACCGGAAGTGCAAAAAACTCTGTAGAGCTAATTGTCGCGTGGTGAGCTTTCAAAAATGAGTAACAACTCCCAAAACCCTCACCCGCGATATGTTGAAAATAGTGAACACGTAAATGCGACTTCATGCGCTTAAACCTATTGTTGTTAGAATGTTGTAGTGGTCTTTGCAAAAATAAAGCCAAGTTTTTATTTTATGAGTCTACTGTAACGAAACGTCTTATAAAACTTCGTAAATCTAGCGAAGAATCTAAATTTCTCTTAATCTAACTTTATTATCTAAAATGCAACGCACTATGAAAAAGTATAACGACCTCCAGACTCGCCTCATTCATGCCCCAAGAAAGGCTCCACAATTTATTGAAACAGTCCAACCACCCTTATTTCGTGCATCCACTATTATTTTTAAATCGACTTCGCACCTTTTTGACCGCCATTGGACGGATGATTACGACTATAGTTATGGAACACATGGCACACCCACCACCTTCACCTTAGGCGACAATATTGCGCAAATTGAAGGTGGATTGCATTGTTTGCTTGCACCGAGTGGCTTATCAGCAATTAATGTTGTGAACTCAGCCTTTTTAAGCACTCATGATGAAGTATGGGTACCAGACAATATCTATGGACCCAACCTAGAGCATTTAAATCATCTGCAAAATCAATATGGCATTATTGTTAAAGTATATAACCCGATTGACGCTTCAAGCTTTCAACCAACTGAAAGAAGTAAACTATTGTGGTTAGAGGCCGCGGGTTCAGTTACTCTAGAATTTCCTGATCTTAAGAATCTAGTCAAAAAAGCCAAAATACACGGTGTATTAACAGCCCTAGATAATACTTGGGGCGCTGGGCTTGCGTTTAATGCTTTTAATTTTTCTGATGAACATCTATCAGTCGATTTAACCGTTCATGCACTCACCAAATATCCGAGCGGTGGCGGTGATATTTTAATGGGCAGCATTGTAACTCGTGATGACAAACTCCATCATCGCCTGTTCCGTACGCATGCCACTTTAGGTATTGCTGTTTCAGGAGATGACGCAGCTCAAATTCAACGCAGTCTTGCTCATATGTCTTTACGCTATGAACAACAGTCAGCCAATGCTCAAACTTTACTTAAGTGGCTAAAAGACCAACCTCAATTTGCACAAGTACTACACCCAAGTGATGACACTGCCCCCGGCCATCAATATTGGCAAGAAATCTGCACAGATGGTCAAAGTGCTGGTCTAGTCAGTGTTATTTTCAAACCTGAATATGACATTACAGCAGTACGTCGTTTCTGCGATGCATTAGCATTATTTAAGCTCGGTTTTAGCTGGGGAGGACCAGTTAGTCTGGTCATGCTTTATGATTTAAAAATGATGAGAAAACTTGAGAATACACATTTACAACAAGGATTGTTGGTGCGCTTCTGTATAGGACTAGAAGATCCGCAAGATTTAATTCAAGATATCGAAAATGCACTGAAACAACTGTAAAAACGACAAGATCATAGTGACTCGAACCACAGGATAAAAATATATGGGTACACCGATTGTTATTGCGAAAAATATTAATGACACATCAAAAGAAATTGTTTTACTTTCCCAGTTTGCTAACCGCCATGGCCTTGTTGCGGGTGCCACGGGTACAGGCAAAACAGTTACATTAAAAGTTCTAGCAGAGAGTTTTTCTCGAATTGGTGTTCCCGTATTTCTTGCCGATGCAAAAGGCGATGTTTCAAGCCTCGCAAAAGCAGGCGAAGCTTCAGATAAGTTTAATGAACGACTAAAGCTTTTGCAGATTGATAGCGTTCCTTTCGCAGCCAATCCCGTCGTTTTTTGGGACTTATTTGGCCAACAAGGCCACCCTATTCGTACGACCATTTCTGAGATTGGGCCAATTTTGCTGGCTCGCATGCTCAACTTAAACGATACACAAGAAGGCGTTTTGGCAGCAGTTTTCCGTATTGCCGATGACCAAGGATTACTGTTAGTCGACTTTAAAGATTTAAAAGCAATGATCACCTTTGTGAGTGAACATGCTGCGGAATTTAAAGCCGAATATGGCAATTTATCTCCAGCAAGCTTAGGGGCTATTCAACGTAATCTTCTTGCTCTTGCCGATCAAGGTGGAGAGCAATTCTTTGGAGAGCCAGCTTTAAATATTTTAGATTTCATTCAAACCGATACAAATGGACATGGCTACATTAATATTCTTGCTGCCGACAAGCTCATGAATACACCAAAATTATATGCCACTTTCTTACTATGGATGCTTTCGGAGTTGTTTGAGAAACTCCCAGAAGTCGGTGATCTAGATAAACCTAAATTTGTGTTTTTCTTTGATGAAGCACACTTGCTGTTTGACAATGCCAGCCAAGCTCTACAAGAAAAAATTCAACAAGTTGTGAGATTGATTCGCTCTAAAGGTGTAGGTATCTATTTTATTACTCAAAATCCACTAGATTTACCTGAAAATGTTTTAGGTCAGCTTGGTAACCGTGTGCAACATGCTCTACGCGCATTTACACCTAAAGACCAAAAAGCAGTAAAAACTGCCGCAGATACGTTCCGTTCTAATCCTAATTTTAAAGTGGATGAAGCGATTACACAGCTAGCCGTTGGTGAGGCACTCATTAGCTGCCTAGATGAGCAAGGTACCCCACAAATTGTAGAGCGCGGCTGGGTCATGCCCCCTTACTCGGCATTTACACCAATCACTCCAGAAGAGCGTCAAGCTTTAATTTCACAAAGTATTATTGCTGGCGTCTATGAGCAAGCTGTAGACCGTGAGAGTGCTTATGAGATGTTACAGAATAAAGTCGCTGAACGTGAACAGCAGAAACAAGATGCAGAGCTTGCCAAAGAACAAGATGCCTTAGCAAAACAGCAGGCTAAAGAGCAGGAAAGATTGGCACGCGAACAATTAAAAGAGGAAGAGCGAGCAGCACGTGAAAGAGCCAAACTTACCCAAGATATTGTTGGTACCTTTGCAAAAAGTGCCGCTCGAAGCTTAGGAGGTAGTACAGGACAGAAACTTGTAAGAGGTCTGCTTGGTTCTTTATTCGGAAAATAAAAAATATTTAATAACATTATGTTAATTTCAGGGGATTTTATATTCCCTAATTTTTTTATGGTTTTTCTTGAAAAACTATTGCCATTAATCTTTTAAAGATGTATTTTAAATACATCTTATATAGCCAGATAAATAAGGTCTAGCCATGACTCCACAACAAATTGAACTTGTTAAATCTACTGTACCGGTTTTACGTGAACACGGTGTTACGCTAACTACATATTTTTATAAGCGTATGTTGAATAACAATCCCGAATTAAAAAATGTTTTTAACTTAGATGACCAAACCAGTTTACGCCAGCCGCGCGCGCTTGCAGCAGCAGTACTCGCGTATGCTGAAAATATTGAGAACCCTACTGTTCTCGCTAAAGCTGTTGAACGTATCACCACTAAACATGTGAGCTTGGATATTCAGCCCGATCAATATGCAATTGTTGGTGACAACCTACTTCATTCAATTAGTGAAGTACTTAACGTGCCATTTGAATCAGAGCTTATCGAAGCATGGAAGCAAGCTTATCTACAATTGGCAGATATCTTGATTGGCGTTGAAAAACAAAAATATGAACAACTTGAAAGTTTAAAAGGGGGATGGGCTGGCTGGCGTCCATTTGAAATTACACAAATTGATCCTCTTGAATCTGGCAAACGTTTCACTTTAAAAGCAACTGATCATGAGGACGTACTAACTAGTCCTACAAATGCTTTTATTTCGGTAAAAGTACAAGTGCCAGAGCAACAACTTGAACAGCCGAAAGCTTTTAAATTTACAGAAGCTCAAGAAAATAACTCATATCACTTCGAAGTTCAGCCTGAAGAAAACCATACTGAATTTTCAGTTGCTAATATTTTACTTGAGCATTATAGAGTTGGTGATCAAGTACAGGTTTCAGCTCCTTTAACGCTGTAATGTAAAAACCTCTTGCCTGAAAGTTTTCTTATTTAGACTTTCAGGCTAAGATGATCATCCTTTTATTCTCATCCCTTTTTGGTGATCATGCAGCTTAATAAATTTACCGATTATGCCTTACGACTATTAATGTATGTTGCACGCCCCAGTGATGCACCCTACACGATTGCAGAAATCGCGAAAGATTTGCATGTTTCACAAAACCATTTGGTTAAAGTTGTTCACTTTATGGGCAAACAAGAATGGATTATTACCATTCGTGGAAAAGGCGGTGGAATTCGCTTAAATCCAGATGCACTTAATTCAAATTTAGGTTCAATTGTTCGAATATTACAGGGTGATAATCAAATCGTTGAGTGCAATACACCACCTTGTGTATTACGCAGTCACTGTGGTTTAAAAGGTATTTTAGATCAAGCTCTAGAAAGCTTTTATCAAAGCCTAGACCAATACACACTTGGAGAGGTTTTGCAGCAATCAAAGTCTACCCCGTCTGACTCTCCTATCGCTTTTTTGCAAATTTAATAAATATCCTTTATGGGGTAAATTTATTGAAAATTAGCAAGAATACCCAAGCTCCTTTATACTAGGCACGAGCCCTCTCATTTAAAAAGTTATTTTTTATGCGTCGTAGTGAAAAATCGAAAGACACCAAAGCCAGACTCGCACCCAAGCAAAAGATCAGCTATGAAAAAGCACCAGATCCAGCGATCACAGCCTATGCTGTGCAATCATTAAACTGGTTGCGCCAAGCTGAGTTTCTAATGAGTGCACCTAAATTGGCACTTTGTGTTGAAGATACTGGCTACGAGATTGCTTTTGCAGGACGCTCAAATGCTGGTAAGTCTAGTGCGATTAATGCATTAACCAATCAGAAACAACTAGCACGCGCCTCTAAAAAACCTGGCCGTACTCAGATGATTAACTTCTTTAGTCTAGGCAATCCCGATCAGCGTTTAGTCGATCTTCCAGGTTACGGTTATGCAGCTGTACCTGAAGATATGAAAAAGGTGTGGCAAAAAGAATTAGAAAACTATCTAATCCACCGCCAAAGCTTACAAGGCTTAGTTTTACTTATGGATATTCGCCATCCTCTACAGCATTTCGACCTGATGATGTTAGAGTGGGCTTATTCACGTCATCTATTCGTTCATATTCTATTAACAAAAGCAGACAAACTTAATCGCGGCCCTGCAAATAAAGTATTGCTTGAAGTTAAACAGCAACTAAAAAAAATGAAGCTTGATTTTTCTATTCAGCTTTTCTCTTCACTTCACAAAATAGGCTTAGAAGAGCTAGCAAGTGTTATGGGTGGACGTCTGCATTTCACACTAGATCAACAGCCAGAGTTTGATGTCGATTCAATCCCTGAAGCGACAGATGAGGATGCTGAAAGCTAAATTATCCTCACAGATACAATTTCTTCATTAAATTTATACTCAATTGTCCCCTATTGCTAAACACAAATGTAGGGGCTTTTTTTATACTCGTTATAACTTCATCGAGTTAAAAATCAGGACTAAATGATGAAATTGTTATCTTTTTTGAAGAACAAGGCTTTAGGTTCTTCTATTGATTATAAAATTCTTCCACGTAAAGTAAAATTTGACTGGAAAGATACCCCTGTCGACTGGATTCCTAATCAGCCTTTCGCAAGTTATTTTATTAATGAAATTAATAACATCTTGCCTGCTGGTGAGTTCTGGTTTTGCCGTTTGTATAACAAGGTTTTACCACAAATCACAGATGAAAAACTCAAACAGGATGTACAAGCATTTATCCGTCAGGAAGCTATGCATGCCAATGCACACACCTCTGCAAATAAAGAATATTTAAACGTACGTAATATTGATATCCAGAGAAATCTGGACATCATGAACTATTTATTTACGACAGCTTTAGCAGATAAGCCTTTTGATAAAGAAGTTCCAAATTTCTTACAAGGCCAATGGGATTTATTCCGTTTAGGTGTTGTTGCCACTGTTGAACATATGACCTGTGTGTTAGGTAAATATGCTCTATATAACAAGCGCTGGGAAGAATTAGGCGCTGACCCTGAAATGGTCGATCTAGTTAAATGGCATGGTTCAGAAGAAATCGAACACCGTACCGTAGCCTTTGATTTATATCGTCATCTTGGTGGTGGTTATATTCCGCGCTACTATTTAAGCCTTGCAGTGATTGTGCTGGTACTTGGTTTATGGGTAGACGGTGCTGCACATATTATGAAACAAGATCCACGCTTTTCAGATGCCGCTAAATCTAGATTTTTCCCAGTGTGGGTTGCTTTAGAGTGGTACAAAATTAGCCGAAAAGATAATCAGGTTCTACCAAACCCAATCTGGCTTATTTCACAACAAATTGATTACCTCATGCCTTGGTATGATCCAGTCAAAGAAGGTAGCACTGAAGATGCGGTTAGCTATTTATCGCAATCTCCAGCAGCAAAAAGAGCAGAGCTTCAAGCTGCTTAAAAATAAAAAAGCAGGATTTTAAATCCTGCTTTTTTTATTTCGAGATATTAAACACTGATATCTTTATCTTTCGTATAGCGGTCTACAACAACACTAATCATCATATCGCCCTGCACATTTACCACCGTTCTTACCGTATCTAATAGGCGATCAATTGGCAGTAAAATGGCAATTGCTTCAGCTGGTAAACCTACCGATTGTAAAACCATAATCATAGTCACCATGCCAGCACTCGGGATTCCAGGTGCACCAAGTGATGCGATCATTGCTGTTAAACAAACAATAATTTGCTGTGTCATATTTAAATCTAGTCCCACCAAATTTGCCACAAACAGTGCAGCTGCCGCTTCATATAAAGCGGTACCATCCATATTAAGCTGAGTGCCAAGTGGAATAACGAATCCGGCCGTTTGAGGGCGCACGCCTAAGTTTTCTTGTGCACACTTCATGCTAAGTGGCATCGTGGCAGAGCTAGAACTGGTTGCAAATGCTGTAATTAATGCTGTACGTGTTCCTTTGAAAAAAGTCCAAGGGCTCATACGACCAAAAATCCAAAGTAATAGTGGTAAAACAACAGCGCCATGGAAAATGGTTGTACCTGTTACAACGACTGCAAACTCAGCCAAACGACTTAATACCGAAATGTCTTCCGTTGCCATTAACTTTGCTAATAAAGCAAAAATACCCAAAGGCGCTAATTTCATGACCCAGCCAACCAGTAGCATCATCATTTCAAAGAACTGGTGACTCAATAAACGAATACTTTTAAAACGCTCCCCACCCTGTACCAAAGCGACACCGACGAATAAAGCAAAGACCACAACGGCTAAAACGTTACCATCACTAAAAGCTTTAAATGGGTTGATTAAAGTATTTTGAATAAAATTCGTGAAAAAACTAGCAGGGTTTAAACTATCTGGCGCTTGATAATTTTGCATAGATGTCTGGAAAATAGAAATATCTATGCCACGTCCAACCTCAAATAAATGAGCACAACTAATACCTAAAATTAGGGCTAAAGTCGTTGTAGTTAAACAGCATAAAAATGTAATTTTCCAGACTGGTCCTAACTGTCCGCCCGCTTGTAAGTTTGATACCCCTACAACAATCGAACTAAAGATTAAAGGCACCAAAAGCATTTTAAGAAGCCCAATAAAAACACTACTTAATATTCCAAGCCCATATAAACTATGTTTTACAAAAGCTGTGTCTGGATACATGGTGAGTAGAAAACCAAAGGCTAAACCCAAAATGGCGGCAATCAAAATTTGTGTATTTAAGTTCATATCAGCATTATTTTTTTCAGTTGGCAATCCTGTTGCAAATATGACATGAGCTCGCTTTTCATACGAGCAATTTTTTGTCACATCGTTTCAATTAAAAATAAAAAAGCCATCTGGTTAGATGGCTTTTCAAGAGGTTTATTGAGTTTCAATTTCCCGCAAACGAATTAACCCCTCCTGTACTGTGCTGCATACAAGTTGGCCATCTTGCCACATACGACCGAAATTGAGTCCTCTTGAAGCCGCACTCACTGTGGCTTCCATGTCATAAAGCATCCACTCATCTGCACGCAATGGACGGTGGAAATAAATTGCATGATCAATACTTGCACATTGCAAACTTGGAGAAATATAACTTAAGCCATGCGGTCTTAAAGCTGTTGTCATTAAGGTAAAGTCTGAATAAAACGCAACAATTGCTTGATGCAAGGCAATATCATCTAATTGTTTTGGAATACGATCATGGGTGCGAATATAGTGTGCATTATAGGGAGCTTCTGGTTGCGGCTGAAACGGGTTTACCGGATCAATTGGACGAATTTCTACATGACGCTCACGCATGAAACTAGCACGAACATTTTCAGGTACAAAGTTTAGAATACCCTGTTTCAGCTCATTTTCAGATTTAAGCGTTTCTGGTGCAGGATACTCAGGTTCTTGATGTTGATAGTTCAAACCTTCTTCTGGATTGGCAAAAGAAACCATCGCTGAAAATATGACTCGCCCATGCTGAATTGCACGAACTTGACGACTTACAAAACTCTTCCCATCCCTTAAACGGTCTACTTCATAGATAATCGGGGCATTAATATCGCCGCCATACAAAAAATATGCATGCAAAGAATGCGCTGGGCGATCGGTTGTATAAGATGCTGCACGTAAAGCCTGACCCAAAACCTGCCCACCAAAGACACGTTTACCGACAAGATTACGGCTCATGCCACGGTAAATATTTTCTTCTAGCTTTTCTAAAGTGAGAAGCTCGACTAGTTCTTGGGTTAACGCATTCATGAGAGATACCTTCATATTTCAGGTAAAAAATCGTATTAAAGGACAGATGTGTAAAATCTATTGTGCCATAAAAAACTATTTGAACATGGAACAATCAGTCAACTTCTGAGGAACATTACCCTTAAAACTGCTAAAAATACGATTTTTAACGATAAAATATGCCAAAAGCATTATAATTTATAAGCTATTAGCATATTGTTTTTTTCAATAAATGCCTCAAAATAATTACCCTCCGCATTTGGTGCTGGGATTTGTCTTTAAGAAGTAGGAGTTCTTATGTCCAAGAGTGGGTTTGGTCAAATGTATCGTCGGCTTTCGAGTAAGCTACTTGACCTCGTGGTAACACCACATGTTCTTGGGGAAGTTCCTACTGAACCAGTATCAGAAACAACAGAAACAGAAGCAAAGACTGACCGCCAGAAAGTGGTGTGCTATGTCTTACAAAACCATTCTCGAAGCAATGCTTTGGTGGTAGATGGTGAAACGCGTCGTTTAAATTTAAAACCTGCGTTAGACCCATTAGTTGTTGGCACTCATCAGGAAAAAGCATCAGTTTTATTTTTACAGCACAATGATGAAAATAATTTACTGAATCCTCCTCCTCATGCTTTTCCACCACGCTTATTAAAATTAATTGAAGTCTTACAAGAAAATCCTGAACTTGATATAGAGCTTGTTCCAGTTACCGTTTTATGGGGCCGCTCACCAGATAAAGAAGATTCTTGGTTTAAACTTTTATTTTCAGATACATGGGCTACACCAAGCACCGTTAAGCAATTGGTCAACATTGGCTTACATGGTCGACAATCTTACTTAGAATTTCATGAACCACAATCACTACGTGAATTGGTTGAATATGCTCAACAGCATTATCCGAACCTTTCACCAGCCACTTATATTGTAAGTACGTTAAATGATTACTTAGATCGTCAACGTGAAGTGGTCTTAGGTCCCGATTTATCGGATCGCCGTAATGTCATGCAGTCGGTTGTGAAATCTCGCGATGTGCAAGAAGCAATCCGCCGTGAAAGTATTCGCGGGAAAGTCAGTATGCTCGAAGCTGAACGTCGTGCGATTGGCTATGTCAATGAAATCGTATCGGATTATTCACATTCAGCAGTCCGCTTTGCCGATCTTGCTTTAACGCGCTTATGGACCCAGCTTTATGACGGCGTAGATGTGCATAACTTCAGCACTGTTCGTGAACTAGCAAAAGATTATGAAGTGGTTTACACACCTTGTCACCGCAGTCACATCGACTATTTATTATTGTCTTATGTGATTTATAGACGTGGCCTTATGGTTCCGTATATTGCTGCGGGTGATAACCTAAACCTGCCTTTCGTTGGACAGCTTTTACGCGGCGGTGGTGCCTTCTTTATTCGCCGTTCTTTCCGTGGCAATGGCCTTTATACAACGGTATTTAAAGAATATTTATATAGTATTCTTTCTCGTAATACACCACTTGAGTACTTTATTGAAGGTGGGCGTTCGCGTACAGGACGCCTATTACCGCCTAAGACTGGCATGCTAGCCATGACGGTTCATAGTCATTTACGTGGCCGTACAAAGCCAATTGTATTTGTACCAACTTACATTGGTTATGAACGCCTCATGGAAGGCTCGACTTACGTAGGCGAAATGCAAGGTAAACCGAAAGAAGCTGAATCAATTTTTGGTATTGTAAAAACCTTACGAAAAATTGAACGTATTTTCGGTAAAGTCCATGTGAACTTTGGTGAACCTGTTTTCCTTGATGATCTGCTTAAACAGCATAATGCAGAAAACATTTTTATCGAGAAAAATGACGACCCAATTCCTCAAGCAGTTTCAGATGCAGTAAATAGCTCTGCACATGCAATTTTAGAAAATATTAACCGAGCTGTGGTGATTAACCCTGTCTCTTTACTTTCTATTATTTTGCTTGCAACTCCAAAGCATACGCTTGATGAAGAAATCTGTATTAAGCAGCTTGAAGCTTACCGCGATCTGGCATCAAACTTCCCATATGACCAACGTATGGAAGTAACGCCACTTTCTGGTAAAGAAATTATTGCTTATGGTTTAAAGCTTAAACTCATTAAACGAGTTCAGCACGCACTCGGCGATATTATTGGAATTGAAGATAACCAAGCAGTTCTTCTGACCTATTTCCGTAATAACATTTTACACGCCTTTGTTTTACCTTCCCTGGTTGCATCACTTGTTGAACACAATGGAAAAATTAGCCGTTCAGATTTAAACAACGTCATCTATACCCTGTATCCATTCTTGAAGGCAGAGTTATTCCTTAAATGGAAGAGTAGCGAACTTAAGGAACAGATCGAGCAATATGCAAATGCATTGGTTCAATCAAATCTTATTCAGCAAGATGATGAAGGTAACTTGATTAGCTCTGCACCAAATACCGAAGAGCATAATCAGCTTGTTGTTTTAGCTACTCCTGTTAAGCAAAGTCTTGAGCGTTACTACATGACACTTGCACTCATTACTCAACGTGGTTCGGGTAATATTTCTGCTAAACAGGTTGAAGAATTAAGTCATTTACTCGGACAACGTTTGTCAGTTCTATATGAATTTAATTCGCCAGAGTTCTTCGACAAAGCTTTATTCCAAAGCTTCCTAAAAGTACTTACACAGCAAAATTACATTCGTACAAACGACCAAGGCCAAATCGAGTTTGATGAAAATTTCCGTCAAATGGCTGCTGGCGCACAGTTGGTACTTGATGAAGTAACCTTACAAATGTTGCAGCACATCACAACCTTTACCGACGAAGAATTAAAAGATGCGCTTGAAGCTATGGCATCTCAACAAGCAAAACGACGTTTAAAGCGTAAAAAATCTTAAGATTTTTATTCAAAATAAAAGGCAACTTCGGTTGCCTTTTATTTTATTAGCGAATTGGGCATTCAAAATAGCGTGGATCATCCATACAACGCAGACGCTTCATAAGTTGAACAAAATAAGCATCGTAATAACCTGAAAGAACATACTGATTACGTATTTTTGCAACCATAACGTCATAGCTCTGCTTTTCATAAAAAGAAACATCCACCCAGTAATAGGCTGGTAAATGGTTTTCCCACTGGGTCGCACGGTTAGTCAGTAATTGGCTGTTTTGAACAAACCATCCTCGAATTTTTCGGCCAAAATGAGCAGGATAAGCTTGTGGTTTAATAATTAAATTGACGCCGAAATATGCCAAAGGAAAGTTAATGACTTGGACATCTGGTCCAAATTCTTTTTGTAAATTATATGGCAATAGTCCATATATGGGAGCTGGAACAATATCGATTTTGTCTTGCTTAAACTGAACAATCGCATTAGATAAATCAACATAAACTGGCTGAGCACCTACACTTCGTACCAATGCTTGTTGTGGTGGATTGTTAGGTAACACACCAATACGCTGATTTCTTAATTGAGCAACTCTAGAGATTTTTTTATTTTTTAGGACCATATAGGCTGTGCCAATAGGAATCATTCCTACCGCTTCATAGTCCTTAGAAATTAGTCTTTTCTCAACTGTTGGATGATTCAAAAGCTGTAATAAGCTCTTAGCAGTACGATTATTGGGAATAATTCCGATACCAGCGGTACTTCCCATAAACTGGTTATAGCGATAAGTATTAAAATTAGATGCCGCTAAACCTGAACATTTACCATCATCAAAAGCTTGTATGGCCTGCTGTTCTTTTTGATAGGTAACTACTTTAAATTTGACTTGATACTGCTGAGCATACAACCGAATGTCATTTAAACGACGTGTAATATCCCCTTGGGAACCAATCGGATCATATGCACACCATACCTGATCATCGGCCCAACTCGCAACAGCTGTTACGCTCAAAATAAGAGCTAAACAGATTTTTTTCACTTTCAACCTTTTTATCTTTATCGGCAATTTGACTGCCTCATCAGGTATTTATGTTCTTATTTAAAGTTTAATCAAAATTTTATTTAGTGCTATGAACATTTAAACATAATAAATAGTCATTAAAGCAAATTGGATGCTCTAATTGAAAACCCGTTTCGGGCAAATGTTTCGCATAAATTCTTTTACCTGAGATTTGGTTTGATTCTAACGTTAACTCTGGTAATTCCAATTGTTTTTGGAACCACACGATAACTTCATGCAAGGGCAATGGTTGGTTATTAGTCACAATATAGCTCGTTTGATGATTTTCATAATCAGCCATAAAAGCCAAAAATTTTGCTAAATCATCAATATGTATTCGATTGCTATAATGTATATTTGGATAACTTTGACTATTTTCAGCCATCTTCTTTAAACGGGAAACTGAAGTTCCGTAAATCCCAGTTGGGCGAATAATTACACATTGTGTTGGATAATGTTTTTGCCAAAGCAACTCCATATTCCGCAATATATGGCCTTGTGCATCATTTGGCTGAATTTCACTAAAATCATCAATGATCTCCCCTGCATTTTCACCATATACTCGCGTAGATGACACTACGATTATTTTTTTTACTGGATGTATTTTTAATGCATCTCGAATCGGTTCAATACTATTTACATAAGTATGTTGGTAGCCCTCAACCGTACTCTCGTTTGGAGAAAGTAAAATATATACGACATCTACAGGTTCAATTTTACTTAAATCAAGTTTAAAGATATCTTGAACAAGATGGGTTGCGTAACTATCCGTTTTTACACTACGGCTGATTGTGGTAATTTGATGTTCTTTCTCAAATAGTTGTTTAGCAACACGCTGAGATGTTTTACCATAACCGATAAATAATATATGCATAGAAAACTCGTTGAGGGGACATGACTTCAGTCCATCAGTTACAAGGCGTTGGATCGGCTTCAGCAGCCCTGCTCGAAAAACTAAATATTTTTACCACAGATGATTTACTGTTTCATCTGCCACGTGATTATGAAGACCGCAGTACAATTATTGCAATGAATCAACTTGTGGTTGGACGTAGCTATTTACTCGAAGGTGAGGTCAGATCAATTGACTTCCCTCCGGGAAAACGAAAATCTATGGCGGCCTTGGTTCAAGATGAATTCGGCAAAGTTACCTTACGCTTTTATCATATTTATAAAAATCTGACTGACAAAATAAAACCAGGTCATCGCTTACGTATTTTTGGTGAAGTTCGTGTCGGTGCTCGCGGCCTTGAGATGTATCATCCTGAAATTCAGCTTATTAATGAACATACGCCCCTACCAAAAACTCAGCTTACAGCAATTTACCCAAGTACTGATGGACTGACTCAACCCAAATTACGTGAATATGTAAAACAAGCTTTAAAGCATCATAGTGATGCCTTACCAGAGCTGCTCCCAAAAAAATATACTAATGGCTATGCGCTTAAAGAGGCTCTGTATTACATTCATGAGCCTCCCGTTGATGCCAATATGCTCCAGTTGGCCCAAGGTTCACATCCAGCCCAACAACGACTTATTTTTGAAGAACTGGTTGCACACCAAATTAGTTTACTTAATCGCCGTGCTTATATTCGTCAAATTGCATCTCCAGCTTTTTCAAGTAGCAAAATATTAGCTAAAAAGTTATTAGAAGCTTTGCCATTTCAAATGACCAATGCACAAAAACGTGTATCTAAAGAAATTTTAAATGATTTGAAGCAGAACCAACCGATGCTTCGATTAGTGCAAGGCGATGTAGGCGCTGGAAAGACCTTAGTTGCTGCTGTAGCCGCTTGCCATGCTTTAGAAGCTGATTGGCAGGTTGCATTAATGGCCCCTACTGAGATTCTTGCAGAACAGCACTATCTGAATTTTAAACGTTGGTTTGAGCCTTTAGGCATTACAGTTGCGTGGTTGTCTGGAAAACAAAAAGGTAAAGCGCGTGCTCAAGCAGAGAAGCAAATTAAAGAAGGCCACGCTGAACTTATTATTGGTACACATGCTCTATTTCAAGATAGCGTTGGATTTGCAAAATTAGGTTTGGTAATTATTGATGAACAGCATCGTTTTGGCGTAGATCAGCGTTTAGCTCTACGTAATAAAGGTGCTGAGCAGTTCACCCCACACCAACTCGTCATGACAGCTACCCCTATTCCAAGAACACTGGCAATGAGTGCATATGGCGATTTAGACACCTCAATTATTGATGAGTTGCCACCGGGTCGTACTCCAATTCAAACCGTTACGATTCCACTTGATCGTCGTGAAGAAGTACTTCAACGGATTGCTTCAAACTGTAGAGATGGGAAACAGGCATATTGGGTATGTACACTGGTTGAACAGTCTGAAACTTTAGATGCTCAAGCAGCAGAAGCAACCTATCAAGAGATGAAAGAACGCTTCCCTGAGCTTAATATTGGCTTAGTGCATGGCAAAATGAAAGCTGACGAAAAACAAGCTGTCATGCAAGCGTTTAAGAATAATGAATTACAACTTCTTATTGCAACCACAGTCATTGAAGTTGGGGTCGATGTTCCCAACTCTTCTATTATGGTCATTGAAAATGCCGAGCGTTTAGGACTTTCTCAGTTACACCAATTACGTGGTCGTGTAGGTCGAGGCGCCCAAGCAAGCTTTTGCGTACTTTTATACAAAACACCTCTCTCTCAAAATGGGCAAGAGAGACTTTCCATTTTAAGAGAAAGTAATGATGGCTTTGTGATTGCAGAAAAAGATCTTGAGTTACGCGGACCGGGTGAATTACTAGGTACTAAACAAACTGGGGATATGGGTTTTAGAGTGGCTCGTTTAGAGCGAGATGATCACTTACTCAGTCAAGCTCATTATGTAGCTCAGCAAGTCTTAAAAGATTATCCAGAACAAGCAGATGCGTTATTAAAACGTTGGCTTCCAGAAGCGCCTCGTTACGCGTATGTTTAGTTTCTTAAATCCGCAGCATCTTATTCAATTGCTCTCACCTTGCTTATTATGCGAGTCAGGTGTCCGAGAAAAACATTCGCTCTGTAAGGACTGTTGGAAGCAGTTACCTTGGCTTAAGCAAACAATTCAACGCAATGATCAATCAGTTCTTGTGGCCTGTGATTATGAATATCCAGTTAGCCGAATCATTCAGCAGTTTAAGTATGAACAAAAATTACATTATCAAATCTTGTTAGGGGAAATTTTACAACAACTCAAATTTCCCAAAGTACAGGCTATTGTGCCTATGCCTATTTCGAATCAACGTTTAATCGAACGTGGTTTAAATCAGTCGTTGTTACTCGCAAATATCTTAAGTAAACAATTAAAAATACCTGTTTGGCAGCCGGTGCAGCGCCTTGCTGAGCATTCGCAAAAAGGGCTTTCTCGACTGGAACGCTTTGAGAACATTGAACAACAGTTTATTGCGCTTACTCAAGAAAAACGGCGTTATCGCCGTGTTCTTATCATTGATGACGTGATAACCACAGGAAGCTCTATTCATGCGCTTAGTCAAGCACTTAAACAATTAGGCTGCACATCCGTCCATGCCGCTTGTCTAGCGGCAACTTTGACCAGTTAAAATGATTAATCCGTAGATAGATGCTGCTCACACCAAGGAATAACAATTTCACGGGTTAATGGTGCGAGGTGCATTTCTGAATCATTCAAGTCTACCCATTTCATTTCTGCAATTTCGGCTGCAATTTTAGGTGCCTGATCGAGCTGAACAAGATATAAATGACTGACCAGAATATGATCTGGCTCATTCGCCGCTGCTGTTTCGAAACGACCAAGAAATTGCTCAATTACACAAGAACTTCCAACTTCTTCTAAAATTTCTCGCTGCATTGTGACATCTGGTGCTTCATTGGGTTCCAGTTTGCCACCCACTTGCATAAAAGCATGAGTATTACGCTTTCTTACGAGCAACAACTGATTTTGCTCGTTCAAGATCACTGCAGCAGCGACCGTAATTGTTTTCACTTATTTAACCTCGTTTATGGTTGAACATCAGCATTTATCCATTTTGGAGCAGGAGCCTGATATTGCTCAAATTGTTGAAGAATATCTTCAATTTTGTCTGATGCGATCAATTTATCAACGAACCGTGCTTGGCTAAATCCATTATCTACCGTCCCTTGAATCATTTTAAGTAAATCTTCATAAAAGCCAGCTACATTTAAGAAAGCACATGGCTTTTGATGAATACCTAATTGCGCCCACGTCCATTGTTCAAAGATTTCTTCCAATGTACCCGCACCGCCAGGTAAAGCAATGAAACCATCGGAGAGATCTGCCATTTTGGTTTTACGCTCATGCATATTTTCGACCACATATAATTTGGTTAAGCCCGGATGAGCTAACTCACGATCGACCAAAGCACGAGGAATCACGCCAATGACTTGTCCACCTGCTTGCAAAGCACTATCAGCGACAACGCCCATTAAGCCTGAGCGACCACCGCCATAAACCAAGGTCTTACCTTGTTTTGCGATAGCCTCACCAGTAATTTTGGCAACTTGTTGGAAAATTAGGTTTGAACCAAGAGATGAACCACAGAAAATACAAATTGAATTCATAGTGTAAAAAACCGTTTTATTGAACTGTCATGCTGACAAACTAAACTATCGATAGAGTTTTTTTTTGCAAAATAGCGTATTAGCAAGTGTTTTTCGGCAAATCCTTGTCTAAAATACACCCATCCATTTCCATCAGACTGCGTGAGGAAAAAAGACACATGCTTGAAGCCTTTTATGCCACAGAACGCGGAAGTCTGGAAGATGCCACCATCAATGGTGGATTTGATCTACATCCCGAATTAGTCTGGCTTGATCTTATTGCACCCTCGCAAGAAGAGCAACAATGGGTACTAGATGCCTATGACCAAAATTTACCTACACTAAAATCGCTTGAAGATATTTCATCCTCAGCACGATTCTACCGTGATGATGATGGTATTTTGCATATCAGTACTTATTTTTTAACGAAAAATAAAAACTATCAAGTGGATGGTGACGCAGAAGATTCATCACATATTTTAGCGATGGTGCAAACGGTTGCATTTATTCTACACAAAGACCGTCTCTTTACGATGCGGGGAGAAAAATTAGTTGCCTTTCGTGCCTTTCGTGCACGCGCTCGCCGAAATGACTATGACATGGACTATAAAGATCCAACATGGATTTTATTAGGTCTTCTTGAAGCAAAACTTGATGAACTTGCAGATATCTTAGAAGATATCCACAAAGATTTAGAAAAATACTCTACAGAAGTTCTGAACAATCACCAACGTGAAAAGATTCTAGATCTAGATGACATGATTACCCGCCTAGCTCAACAAGAAGACGTGCTAGGAAAAGCACAGCTCTGTTTGATTGATTTACGACGAGTACTTACTTTTTTATCACGTCCACGCGCATTAGGTAGTCATATTTACGATGCAGATATTCGAGAACTTAGTGAAGATGTTCGCTCACTCGTAGAACATGATGCTTTCTTATTCCAAAAAGTACGATTCTTGCTTGATACGACATCTGGATTCATTAATACCGAACAGAATGACACAATCCGTCGATTCTCGATCCTACCAAGTATGTTAGCTCCTCCCATGCTTATTGCCAGCATCTATGGGATGAATACAGAAGTATTACCTTTTGCCCATGGTAAAAGCAGCTTTATAGCAGTTTTATTAATTATTGTCGGCTTTTTTATTGGTCCTATCATTTATTTCCGTTGGAAAAAATGGATCTAAGCTTTGGAATGAAATACTAATTCTCAGCAAAAAAAAGCACCTATATTTAGGTGCTTTTTTATATCTTGAACATCAGATCAAATGTAGATCTTCCTGCAAATGGCAGGCTTGAATGATCTTCAGCATTTTCTCAGGTACATTTTTGAGATGCAAACCAGTTTTTTGTGGAGTCGCTCGTAACCATTGAACTAAAACAGCCAATGCCAAGGTACTACCTTGCTCAAGCTCTGTTAAATCTACCACCAGAGGGAAGCTTTGCTGCTTCTTAATGATAGCTAAACCAGCTTGATACTGTTGTTCCGCATTTTCAAAATCAATTTTTCCCGAAACAACCAATTGCTGGTTGAGATACTGAATCACTCGTCACCTACTATTTTTGTTTGTTCTGATTAACAGCAGCATCTGCATCCGGTTTAAAGGTTGCAATTGCTTTATTCAAATCACCGCCATTACGCTTCACAGTTGATGCAAACTGATTACGGAACTGTAATCCTAGATCAATACCAGAAACGTTGATATTACGGATTTTCCATTGAGTACCTTTATCATCTAACTGGAAAGATACAGGAATTTTGTCGCCGTTATGACTAAAGTCCAAAGTTACTACTGGATTTTTACCTGCAGTTGCCTTGTAAGGACGCATGGTATAGCTTTGATTCGTATATTTAGCAAATGCACTACCGTAATTTTCAATTAATGTATTACGGAAGTTTGTTTCAAACTGAGCACGTTGTGCCGCTGTACTATACTGATTTGTTGCGTAAGTGCCCATTACAATGCGTGTAAATGCTTGTGAATCGACATACGGGTCTAAATTCTGACGTACAATAGTCTTTACTAATGCTGGATTACTTTGCAATTTTGCATGATCAGCTTTTAAACGACTGATCAAACCATCAGCAACACGCTTGATAAAATCAGGTGGTGCTTCTGAAGGTGCAGCAAATGCTGTACCCACAATCATGGTAGACAAAAGACTTGCTGTCAGGGTTTGTTTAAACAACGTATTCACCAGGAACCACTCCTTCAAATAATCTTTTACTCAACAAATGATGCTTGTGCACTGTCTTTAGTAGTGCTTGCAGGAGCACTTGCTTCTGTTGAGCCTGAACCGGCAGCAACTTTACCAGCCCCACCACCAGTAATAAATTTACTAATTAAATCTTCTAAATCCATAGTTCCTTGAGTGTTTGAAAACGTATCACCTCGTTTTAGGTAGTTCAAACCACCGCCAGGTACAACTTTCAAATATTTCTCACCCAACAAACCATTGGTTGCTACCATTATATAAGCATCTTCATCAATACTTGTGATGGAGGTCATGTTACTCGTCAGTTGCTGTTCCATTGCTTTTTGTTGCGCTGGAGAAGCCTGCGTATAATCTGAGCTATAACGTAACTCTTCAAGCGCATTCTTCTGAACTTCTTTTAATTGTTCAGGATTGAAACTTGTCAATTTTCCATCTAAACCAAATGTTACGGTAGCCAAACGCGTAACTGGATCAAGTGTAATTGAATCAACACGACCAATTGTAACACCACTCATTGTTACTTTAGCACGTGGCTTTAGCCCATTGACGTTATCAAATTGAGCCTTCATGGTATAACTATCAGTTAAGTTCGTACCGACAAGCCCACTAACTTTCATTGCTAAAAAAAACAATGCAATGCCGAAGATAATGACAAAGATACCAACGGCCAGTTCACTACTACGTGATTTCATTAAATCCCTCCGAACATGACCGCAGTCAACACGAAATCAAAACCTAAAACACATAATGAAGAATATACAACCGTCCGGGTCATTGCCGTTGCAATGCCTTCTGGTGTCGGATCACAGGCATAGCCTTGATAAACAGCGACCCATGTACAAATCAAAGCAAAAACAATACTTTTAATAATCGTGCCATTGAAAATGTCATGTCCGAAGCGCACTGTATTTTGCATACCACTCCAGAAGGAGCCTTCATCAGCACCTAAAAAGTCAACACCGACCATCTTGCCACCAATAATACCAATAGCTGCAAATATCACAGTTAACATTGGCAAACTGACAATACCTGCCCAAAGACGTGGTGATACGATTTGCTTTAAAGGGTCAACACCAATCATTTCCATACTGGCAAGCTGTTCGCTTTGCTTCATTGAACCAATTTCGGCAGTCAATGCAGAACCTGCTCGTCCTGCAAATAGCAATGCAGCAACCACAGAAGCAAGCTCACGGAGTAGTGTCAACGAAATCGCTGTACCCAACATCGACTCAGCACCAAAAGTGACCAAAATGCTATACATCTGCAAGCCAAGAACAGCACCAATAAACAAACCAGAAACGGCAATAATAAGTAAGGACATCACACCTACGCGATGCATTTGGTAAACAAAACGACCAAAACCGCCCTTGGTAGGAAATGAAAAAATAATCTGCAAGAGCATTAGTGCCGCAGCACCAATGCCTCGAATCCGCTCAATAACGAGTCTACCTAACCAGGCAATCGTATTCATGGACGAACCTCGTTATCTAAATAAGCTTGGGGGCTAAACTGATATTCAACTGGCCCTTCTACCGAACCAGTTAAGAACTGTTTTACAAATGGCGAAGCATGTGCCTTGAGTTGCTCAGGTGTACCTTCACCCTGAATTCTGCCTTCAGCGACAACATAAATATAGTCGGCAATCGACAATGTCTCTGCCACATCATGCGAAACAATAATTGTTGTTAAATTTAATGCTTCTCGTAATGAACGAATCAAACGTGTCAAAACTCCTTTTACAATAGGGTCTTGACCAGCAAAAGGTTCATCGTACATGATTAAATCTGGATCTAGTGCTATGGCGCGAGCCAATGCCACACGACGATTCATACCACCTGAAAGTTCTGTCGGCATTAATTTTTCAGAACCGCGCAAACCCACTGATTCAAGTTTTAATGCAACCAGTTCGGCAATGAGATTTTCAGGAAGCTTTGTATGCGCTCTGATTGGAAACGCCACATTTTCATAAACGGACATATCCGTAAATAAAGCCCCACTCTGAAATAACATTCCCATACGTGCACGAGCGGAAAAAAGTTCCTGACGAGACATTTTGGCAATATCTTTAGCGTCGAGTAAAACTTCCCCCTGATCTGGAACTAGCTGTCCACCAATCAGACGTAATAAAGTTGTTTTACCTGTACCTGAAGGTCCCATAATGGCCGTAATCTGGCCTCGACGTATATTTAAACTAATATTGTCATAAATGACGCGTTCCCCTCGATTAAAACTCAAATTTTTCACTTCAATAAGTGGTTGAGGAGAGAGAGGAGTTTTATTATTCATAATGGCAATCGTTCCTGCACTTTTATGCACGCATACTATAACACTGAAAATTAGCAAACTTGTTGTAATTTTAACAAAAGCAAATCTAACTTATTTTATAGAAATAGAAGAAGTATGTTCGTAAAAAGAGGTCAATTCAGAAGCTTGGAATTGCTCAACAGAACTTCCATTTATAAAAGCATAGGCAAAGTAAACACCATTACACAAAACGAGTGCAATAAAAAGATAAGGCAAACCATGCTGAACCAAAAGGTTCTTCAATTGTGCCATTATTGTTTCTTTTCGCTTACTTTTACGCATTATTTAATAAAAAATTGAACCAATTCACATTTTGTTAGTTTATAACAAAACTGAAAAATAAAAAAGGCCAGTATTTTTACTGGCCTTTTTTTCAAACTAAATATTGATTAGCGGTCGAATTTACGACGCGGCGGTTTATCATCGAAGCTACGACGCGGACGATCTTCGCCACCAAAGCTACGTTTTGGACGATCATCACCACCGCCGAACGCTGGACGTTCACCACGTGGTTTGTCATCAAAACTACGACGCGGACGATCTTCACCGCCAAACGCTGGACGTTCACCACGTGGTTTGTCATCAAAACTACGACGTGGACGATCTTCACCACCGAAGCTACGTTTTGGACGATCATCACCACCGCCGAACGCTGGACGTTCACCACGTGGTTTATCATCGAAGCTACGACGTGGACGATCTTCACCACCAAATGCTGGACGTTCGCCACGTGGTTTGTCATCAAAACTACGACGTGGACGATCTTCACCACCGAAGCTACGTTTTGGACGATCACCAA
This sequence comes from Acinetobacter sp. 161(2023), assembly GCF_037027805.1. Taxonomy (NCBI): domain Bacteria; kingdom Pseudomonadati; phylum Pseudomonadota; class Gammaproteobacteria; order Moraxellales; family Moraxellaceae; genus Acinetobacter; species Acinetobacter sp. 161(2023). The sequence goes on from NZ_JAZEYD010000005.1 coordinate 74,945, forward strand.
AACCACCTTCACGACGTGGTTTATAATCTACGCGATTACCACGGTTATCATCATTCGATTCAAAACGCGGTTTATCATTGAAACCACCTTCGCGACGTGGACGATCTGAAGTGAACTCACGACGTGGACGATCTTCAAAACCACCTTCACGACGTGGACGGTCTGAATTGAATTCGCGACGCGGACGATCTTCACCGCCGAACGCTGGACGCTCACCACGTGGCTTATCATCAAAACTACGACGTGGACGGTCATCACGACCACCTTCACGGCGTTTGAAATTGCTTTCGCCTTCAAAACGACGACCACCACCAAAACCACCGCCGCCACTACGACGACCATCACGACCACCGCCGCCATTACCACTACGGCCACGACCACCGCCATCACGACCTGAACGAGCAGGAGGTGGAGATGGCTCTAAGCCTTCAATTTCAGAAACACTTAAACGAGCTTCTAAATATTCTTCAAGAGCACGAATCTTACCGCGTTCACGATAAGTCGCTAAAGTAATTGCTTGACCAGTACGACCAGCACGACCAGTACGACCAATACGGTGTACATAATCTTCATGCTTCATCGGAAGACCGAAGTTAATTACGTGAGAAATAGTCGGAACGTCAAGACCACGAGCAGCAACGTCAGTTGCAACTAAGATTTTTGCACGACCTTCACGAATACTACGTAAACGACGGTTACGAACTGTTTGTGGCATTGCACCATGAAGCGCAACTACAGAATGACCTGCTTCAGCAAGTTCTTCTGCCAACATATCTGTATCTTCTTGCGTGCTAGCAAAAACAACAGCTTGATCTAAGTTTTCATCACTTAACCAATGAGTAAGTAATTTTTTCTTATGTTCAAAGCCATCAGTCCAATGCAATGTTTGCGTAATATCTGTATTGGTTGAATGACCTGTTTCAATTGCGATACGCATAGGATCTTTCATCATGCATGATGCAAGACGGATAATACGATCAGCAAATGTTGCAGAGAACATTAATGTTTGTTTACGGTTAGCCGCTAATTCGCTAATTGCTTCTAAGTCTTCAGAGAAACCTAGGTCAAGCATACGGTCAGCTTCATCAACGATTAAAGCATCTACTTGATCCAATTTAATTTGACGACGATTCACCAAGTCAAGTAAACGACCAGGTGTTGCAACAACAACTTGCGCGCCTTTTAATTGTTGAATTTGTTTTGCAAATGGCATACCGCCCATAATCGCAGCAATACGAACACCTTTCATGTGACGTACAAGTGCAATTGCGTCTTGACTTACTTGCTGTGCCAATTCACGAGTTGGTGAAATTACCAAGATATTCGGTTGAGTCACTGCCTTCATACGGTCTTTGAACGGTACAACAGTCTCTTGACCAGCTAAAGCATTTAATGTTGGGAGTAAGAATGCAGCAGTTTTACCAGAGCCAGTTTGGCTTGATACGAGAAGGTCTTTACCTTCTAAAGCAGCAGGAATTGCTTGTTCTTGTACAGCAGTCGGGGCAGTAAAACCTAAACCTTCAAGCGCTTGTTGTAAGGTTTCATGCAAAGAAAATTCGGCAAAAGTTTTGCTCATAGAGAGTTTCACCCTTGTGGGTGCTCCATTTTTAATAAATACAAAAAAATAGACATCGGCAAAAAGCGGCAAAGCAAAATTAGCTGAAACGTTTTTTCAGCAGCAATCCGAGTAACGACGATGTGGACTAAACGCACGCTTGATTACGGCCGAACCTGAAGAATCGCTGAGCGATTGGGGCGCAAGTAATGGTCCTCTCTATGGACAGCGTGCGCTTACAATGAATAGAACAGAATGTTCAGGTAATGAACGGAAATTTAAGTGCGTTGGCGGATTATAGCAGAAATAATTTAAAAGTCACCTGTTTTAATCAACTTTGTTCATATTTCTTGAATTAATTTAATTTACTCTTCATTTAAAACACAAAACCCTCTGATTAAAGAGGGTTTTATTTATAATAGGCTAAATTATTTTGCAGCTTTATCCCAAGCTGGAACAACAGTTTGCATTAAAGGTTTTAACATTTTAAGCGAACATGCAAGTACTTGACCATTTTCAAATGAGTTATTACCGCCACGCGCGTCAACAACTACACCGCCTGCTTCTTTAAGAATAAGTTCACCAGCAGCAATATCCCATGGCTTTAAACCAAGCTCAAAGAAACCATCAAAACGACCAGCAGCTACATATGCTAAATCTAGAGCAGCTGAACCGCCACGACGGATTTGCGCACCAGCTTCAGTAACCGCTAATAAAGATGCGAAATGCTGCTCTGCATAAGATACGATTTCGCCAGCACGTTTAGCGCGGTAAGGATGGCCTACTGCCAAGAATGTATTTTCTAAAGTATCTTTAACATTGGCACGAATACGGCGTTGATTCATAACTGCACCGCGACCACGGCTAGCAGAGAATAACTCATCACGTACTGGATCGTAGATTACGCCGTGTTGAGTAACACCTTTATGCTGAACTGCAATTGAAATACAGAAATGAGGGAAACCATTAATAAAGTTTTGTGTGCCATCAAGCGGGTCAATTACCCAGCACCACTCTGCATCATGGCCTTTGCCTTCTTGCAAACCAAACTCTTCACCTAAGAAGCTATGGTTTTTATAACTTTTACGTAACGTATCAATCGCTAACTGTTCTAAATAACGATCTACACGTGTTACCGGGCCATCAATGCCTTTCTCTTCAACTTGTAAATCGAGTTTATGACGATTTTGATGCGCTTTTAAAAGCTCTTGACCAACTGTTTGAGCCGCACGCGCAGCCATAACCACCATAGGTTCCATTGAACACCCACTAGACAAATTTGAAGATTTTGACAAAGAATAATGCATAAAAGCGCAGATATTTTAGCAAATATCTGCGCTTTTAGGGGGAAAATGTTTCAAAAATTTTATTGGAGGTTTAAACCACCTGATTTAGCTTAAGCCAAACTTTCTCAATTGAGCTCAAAATACCTTTAGCATCTAATCCACAATCTTGTAGCATTTGTCCGTGTGAAGCCTGTTGTAAAAACAAATCTGGCAAGCCTAAATTAATGATAGGTTTCACAATTTGTTCTTGTGCCATAAACTCATTGACAGCGCTACCCGCGCCACCCATAACGGCATGCTCTTCAACAGTGACAAATAAATGAGTGTGTTCAGCTAAATCACGAATCATTTTTTCATCAAGCGGTTTCACAAAACGCATATTTACAACACGCACACCCACATCATGTTTTTGTGCAAATTGTTCGGCAGCTTCTATGGCAACCATAACACGACTACCAAATGCCAAAATTGTAATCTGCTCATCACAAGCAGATTTAATTTCAGCAACGATTTCAGCTTTACCTAATTCAATAGCAATCAACTCTTGCTGAATTTCAACACCTACACCTGCACCACGTGGGTAACGCACCGCAGCTGGTCCATTATAGGCATAGGCTGTATGAAGCATCTGACGGCATTCGTTTTCATCTTTTGGCGCCATGATGACTAAATTTGGAACTGTACGCATGTATGCATAATCATATGCACCTGCGTGAGTTGGACCATCTTCACCAACCAAACCTGCGCGGTCAATGCCGAAAGTCACATCAAGGTTTTGCAATGCAACATCATGAATAAGCTGATCGTAACCGCGCTGCAAGAATGTTGAGTAGATTGCAACAACAGGTTTTAAGCCTTCACAAGCCATTCCTGCTGCAAGTGTTACTGCATGCTGTTCAGCAATTGCAACATCAAAAAATCTCTGCGGAAATTCTTTAGCAAATTGAACCATGCCTGAGCCTTCACACATCGCAGGTGTGATCGCAAGTAGACGCTCATCTTGTGCAGCTTCATCGCATAACCACTGACCAAACACATCAGAATATTTAGGCGGTGTTTTACCTGCTGAAGTCGCATTAATTTTGCTAATTGCATGGTAGGTAATCGGATCCACTTCTGCTGGAGTGAAACCTTTACCTTTTTTAGTATAGACGTGGACTAAACGTGGGCCTTTACGCTTCTTGAGAGCATTAAATACTTGAGCCAGTTGATTTACGTCGTGGCCATCGAATGGGCCAAAGTAATCGAAACCAATTGCTTTAAATAAATTATCTGCCGCATCTGTTGCTGATTGATGCAAACGAGAGTTATAAGTCCATTTTGGATGTGGCTGTATATATGCTTCGCCATCTTCGTTAACGTTAACTAAATGGCCTTTTTCCCAAATTGCAGCCAAATGTTTAGCAAAGCCGCCTGTGCTACAAGAAATTGACATGTCATTGTCATTCAGCACAACAATTAAATCAGCATTATGTGCAACAGCATCGTTCATGGCTTCAAACGCCATGCCTGCTGTCATTGCACCATCACCAACAATACAAACGACTTCACACGGGTCGTTTTGATAGCGACGTGCTAACGACATTCCCAAGCCAGCTGAAATTGCTGTTGATGAATGTCCTACGCCGAATGTATCGAAAACTGATTCTTCTCTGGCTGGAAATGCTGCTAAACCGTTTTTAGAACGAATCGTGGTCATTTGTTCACGACGACCTGTCAGCACTTTATGCGGATATGCCTGATGTCCTACATCCCAAACTAATCGGTCATTTGGTGTATTAAAGCAATAATGCAGCGCAACCGTCAGCTCAACCACGCCGAGATTAGCACCGAAATGGCCACCACTCTGGCCTGCTGCATATAAAATATATTGACGCAACTCATCAGCCACTTGAACCAATTGACTATGCTCGAGCTGACGTAATTGTTGAGGATGATCAATTGCATCTAACAATGGCGTAACAGGGCGTTGAGTTGGAATTTCGGTATACAACATATGTGGCAAAGCCTTTATAAGCCTGGCAAATCCTAAGCTGGGTCAAAATGGGTCGATCATACAATCGAATGAAGTCACCTTCAATCAGCCACATTTGCGAACGAGGTCATGCAAAGCAGTCTCTCATACATCATGGGTATGGTTGGCAGATTATCCTGAATAATCTGACTATTTATCAACTATTATCGTCATCTTTATACAAAAAAGAAAACCTTAGTGTGCAAAATGATTATGACAATTCGACCAATCTCCCAGCATTACGCTATACTTTAAACCGTTTTCGGTTAAAAGATGAGTTAATCTGTGCCTATAGAGTTCATTGCAACATCAAAACTCCCGACCGCTTTTGGTGAATTCAATATTTCTGTGTTTCAAGATCCAGTATCAGGTGAAGAACATGTGGCACTTTCTAAAGGGTTAGAAAATCCGCCTACAGGCCCTGTTTTGGTTCGTGTACATTCAGAATGTTTAACAGGTGATGCTTTTGCATCATTAAAATGCGACTGTGGTCCTCAATTGCAGGCAACTCAAAAGCTCATCAACGAAGCAGGCCAAGGCGTTATTTTATATTTACGTCAAGAAGGCCGTGGTATTGGGCTTACAAATAAAATTCGCGCCTATGCTTTACAAGATCAGGGTCATGACACCGTAGATGCTAATTTACTTTTGAATCTACCTGCCGATGCACGTCGTTACGACATGTGCAGCATCATGCTAGATCATTTAGAAGTAAAAGAAGTTAAATTAATTACCAATAATCCTTTGAAAATTCAGGCACTCAAAGATCAAGGCATTAATATTGTTGACCGCGTTCCATTAACAGTTGGACGCAACCCTTTTAATGAACAATATTTAAAAACCAAACGTGAACGTATGGATCACCTTTACCAGAAAGATGATTTTTAAAACAACATAAAAATTTTAAAAAACAATCATAAGGGATTTTTGATACATTTCTCAAAAATCCCTTACTTTTTTTATGGTTTTGTGTTTTGATGTACCTATCTCCTATCTCAATCATCTTTGAGGGTCACTATGCAACATCCGACTTCCACAGATATTCAACGTGTCCGCGAATTTCTCCTCGATTTACAAGCCCGCATATGTACTGGTTTAGAACAACAAGAAAAAGCTGGCGGCGGTACGAGTGAATTTATTATTGATGATTGGGAACGTCCGGAAGGTGGTGGTGGACGTTCACGAGTACTGCAAAATGGCACAGTGATTGAAAAAGGTGGTGTGATGTTCTCTCACATCAACATTAGTAAACTGCCTGCTTCCGCTACAGAAAGACACCCTCAAATTGCTGGTGCTAAAGCTCAAGCGCTTGGTGTTTCCTTAGTAATTCACCCTAAAAACCCGAATATTCCGACTTCTCATGCCAATGTACGTTTATTCGTTGCAGAGCCTGAAGGACAAGATCCAATTTGGTGGTTTGGCGGTGGTTTTGACTTAACACCGTTCTATCCAGATGAGCAAGATGTTATAGATTGGCATCAAGCCGCTCACGACTTGTGTCAGCCTTTTGGTGACCATGTCTACACTGAACATAAAAAATGGTGTGATGATTATTTCTATTTAAAACATCGTGATGAGCAACGTGGCGTTGGTGGTTTATTTTTTGATGATCTCAATGGCTGGGATTTCGAAACTTGCTTTAAATATATTCAAGCTGTAGGTAATGGCTATTTAAATGCCATTCTGCCAATTTTTGAAAAACATCGTGAACAGCCTTACACCGAAGCTCAACGTGAATTTCAGCTTTACCGTCGCGGTAGATATGTCGAATACAACTTAGTGTACGACCGCGGAACATTGTTTGGCTTACAAACAGGTGGACGTATCGAATCTATTTTAGTTAGCCTCCCTAACCTTGCAGGTTGGTCGTATCGCCCAGAATGGGATGAAGACTCTCCAGAGAAACGTTTAACTGACTATTACCTAAAACCACGTGACTGGTTAAATCTAAAAGAAAAAGTCGCTTAATTTTTTGCTTTTTGGAGATTCTTTGGCTTCCACCCTAGAGAATCTCCTTTTTTATTTTCAATTTTCTGAACCTCATTCAAATATTTTTTCTTATTCCAATTTGGCTTATAGTGAGGCCTGCTGAATATTCAGCACACGTTTTTAACTGCTTCATGCCATTTTAAAATTTTGGATATAAGAATGACCAAACAGTTTGCAGTAATTGGCAACCCAATCGAACAATCACGCTCTCCTGAATTGCATCATGCTTTCGCTCAAAAAACAGGTGTTGATCTCGACTATCAAAAACGTCTTGCCCCTCTTGATTGTTTTGAACCGAGTATGCGTAGTTTCTTTGCAAATGGTGGAAGTGGCATGAACGTTACCGTACCATTTAAAGAACAAGCTTTTGCTTTGTGTGATGTGTTAACCGAACGCGCTCAAATTGCGAAAGCGGTGAATACATTATGGATGCAGAATGGCAAATTGCACGGCGATAATACTGATGGCCAAGGCTTAGTAGCCGCAATTCAAGCCTTAGAGTGGAACCTAGAAAATACAAATATTTTAATTTTAGGGGCTGGCGGTGCAACTCGTGGTGTTATTTATCCATTGGTACAGGCTGGTGCTAAAAAGATAGTGATTGCAAACCGTACTCTCGCTCGTGCAGAGCAATTGGTAGATGACTTAAAAGCAGCAGTTCCTCAAGCTCAATTACAAGCAATTTCTCTAAGTGAGTTAGAAGGGAATTTTGACATTGTGATTAATGCAACTTCTGCAAGCCTTTCAGGTGACGCACTACAATTACCTGAAAAACTACAATTCAAATATGCCTATGAAATGGCTTATGGCAAGCCATCTAGCTTCCTTGAGCAAGCTAAACAACGCAATGTGCCATATTCAGAAGGTTTTGGGATGTTAGTGGGTCAGGCTATTGAAGCCTTCTATATATGGAATGGTGTGAAACCTGAATTAAAAGATTTTCTATAAAACAAAAAAGAACCTACTTAAAGTAGGTTCTTTTTTAACTACATTTATTATTTTTGGGTCGTAACCATCTGCTGATAAACATCTCGGAAAATCTCATAATCAATAAATTCATTATGTTCAGGTTTTAAATTCTGAATTGTTTTTTCCGTAAGTTGCTGTTTACGTGCAGCAGCATAGGCCTTACCTAAAATATCAGCTGTTTGTGATAACAATGGTTTTTCTTCAGCAGAAGCACCATTTTGTTGTTCAAATTTTAATTGATATTGTTTTGAGAAAAGCTGCTCAGGCTGCTTATATTGTTTCTGTAATTTTTGCCATGCTTCACGCCCTGCCTTACCTTGCATTGTTGTAATCACAATATGGTCCACAGCACGACCTAAATCATTATCAAATTGCTCTTCTTGCTCAAGATGATGCTTTTTCTGCAATGCTTCAATATGCTCTAAAGCCTTACCTTGAGGATTATAAGTTTCTTCTTCAGAGAACCAGTAAGCATAAACTTCAGCAATTTCTTGCAACTGTTGAACTGAATAATAATTAATATATGACGGTTTTTCGGCAGTCAATTTTGCAATAAACACAGCCTTATACGTTTTGTCATAGGCACGTGTTGCATCATAAGTTTGGTTAGCCAACAGTGCTAGGCTCGAATCTAAATCTTGTACATCGCTATGTGAACCAACTGGATGTTCAGAAACATCACTCTGTCCAAGTTTTTCACTAAAGCCTTTTACAAAGTTTTCAAATAGCGAACCTTTGCTTGCTTCAGCAACTGATTTAGCTTGTTTAAGCTGCTGTTGGTCAATTGAAGTGGCTTTACCATAATTTAAAATTTGCATGTCCGCTTTAATATTAAAGCGATGGTTAAATTCAGCTGGTGTATATGCAACATCGTAATCAGCATTTACTAAACGGCCTTTTTCATCGAGTCCAACATCAATCGTAATTGGATTTCTTTGTTTTGGTAAAGCTTGTTCAATCTCGGCTTTATGTTTTAACCATAAAACTTTAAATGCATCATCACTCACAAACTGGTTCTGATCATAAGCAGCAAAAGTTTGTTTTAGTGCAGCTCGACGAGCTTTAATCTGAGTTTTTTCAGTATTTACAGCGCTTCGATCAAGCACATCAATACCGTAAATTTGACAGTAATTAATATCACCTAAGGCAACTGGTTTCTTAAGAGTCTGTAATTCAACACACTGCTCTTCTGTAAGTGTAGCAACTTCTTCATCTTGTGCAGTTGGTTCAGCATCTGCTACAGCAGTATCCTCAGCTTGAGCTGAATCAGATGCCTCGTCTGCCACTTCTTCTTGAGCTGCACTCGCTTGTTCTTCATCACCTTCCTTAGAAGTCAATGTATTGCCAAAATGAGCATTAATGAGTGAATAAAGTTGCTGGCTGACTGCCGCTGCATCTTCAGAAGAAACCTTCTGTCCCTCAGCACTGCCCGCTTTTTTCTTAGCTTCCAAAGCAGCAAGTTCAGTTGCTATAGATTCAGCAATCTTTTGGTCGTCAAATCCTAAAACACTTTTTTGCAAATATTTTTCATTGACTTGACCATAGAGTTCCGATTGCAGCAATAACTCTTCAACCGTATCTTTTAATCGAATTTTCTCTACAATTCCGGCTTTACGCTCAGCATCACTAACGGATAAACGCTGTAAATTTTGTGGTTCAGCCAAACGGTAAGATACCGCGCTAGAAGCTTTCGCATATTCAATAAACTTCTTCATATCGACGTTTGTAAACAGATTTTTATACTTTGAAAAATCGACATAAGCTAAGTTGTTTTGATTTTCCTTATTGACCAAATAAGGCATTAATCCGAAATAATTAACGTAAAATTTATAATCTTTCAGATCAATGACCATTGGCAATTTTGCCTGCACCAACAAGGTCGGTTTCTCATATCTTGCAGTGAGATTAAAAGACCCCATTTTTTGACGATAATGAACTGAACCATCGTAACTAAATTGGAGATCATTTAATAAATTAATTAATACGGCATTTACTTTTTCTGAACGTGATTCGTCAGATACACCCGAAACAGATTGCTCATTTGCAATTGCGGCATAAAGCGCCTGCTTCTGTTTTTTATTCAAATTAGTTTTTTGTTCACGTAAATATTGATCTACTTTTTTTTGCACTTCAGCGTCAAGTTGAGCCGTTTTCACTACAGAACTATTTTTCTTAGGCTGATTTGAATCAACATTAACTTTAAAATGCCCACGGTAGTCATAGCTTGGGTATTCATACATTGCATTCATACCCTGAATGACTTTTTGATCTAAGTTGGCAGATGCCGCTGATGGACGTAGGTTATGCTGCGCGCACGCGGTCAAACCCAAACTAAATAAACATAAACTGAGATATTTTAAATGCATAACCTTTTTTAAAACCTTATAGCTTTATCTTTTTAGCAAAACTTGCTAAAAATAAAAAATAGTTGTTTTTTCACATAAAAGTATAAGTCCTGAATGTAGCAGAAAATGTATTTTCAGGTGTATTTATTTTCGACAAAATTCGCTTTTCTGACATTTCTTTCGGATGTGATTATCATTGTATTTTTATCAAGTGAGTGAATAATCAAATCATCGATTCAGATAATCCCACAATGATTCAAAATTAGGATTAAAGCCATGCCAGCATATAAAGCCCCGCTACATGATATTCGTTTCTTAATGAATGAAGTATTAGATTACCCTGCTCACTATAAAACTTTATCAAATGGTGAAAATGCAGACCCAGATACCGTTGATATGATTCTTGAAGGTGCGGCAGATTATTGTGAAAACGTATTGTCGCCACTTAACCAATCTGGTGATGAAGAAGGTTGCCATTTTGACAACGGCGAAGTCACTACGCCAAAAGGCTTTAAAGAAGCTTATGACCAATTCGTAATGGGCGGTTGGCAAGGTCTTTCTTACCCAGAAGAATTTGGTGGTCAAGGTCTGCCAATGTCATTAAATCTGATTAAATCGGAAATGATGGGTACGGCAAACTGGTCATTTACGATGTACCCTGGCTTAAGTTCAGGTTGTATGAATACCATCTTGCAATTCGGTACCGATGAGCAAAAACAAACCTATATGCCGAAACTTGTTGAAGGAACTTGGAGCGGCACAATGTGCTTAACCGAACCTCAATGTGGTACAGATTTAGGGCAAGTTAAAACTAAAGCTGAACCTCAAGCAGATGGCACTTATAAAATCTCTGGTACAAAAATCTTCATTTCTGCCGGTGAACATGACTTAACTGAAAATATTATTCACATCGTACTTGCACGTCTTCCAGATGCGCCTGCTGGTACTCGTGGTATTTCATTATTTATCGTACCTAAATTCATCCCTACTGCTGACAGCGGTATCGGTGAACGTAATGCAGTGACTTGTGGTTCAATCGAACACAAGATGGGCATCCGTGCTTCTGCTACTGCCGTGCTGAACTTTGATAATGCAACTGGTTATTTAATCGGTGAAGTGAACAAAGGCCTACATGCAATGTTTACCTTCATGAACACAGCACGTATTGGTACTGCTGTTCAAGGTATTGCGCACGCCGAGTTATCTTTCCAAGGTGCGCTACCTTATGCGAAAGATCGTATGTCTATGCGTGCGCTTTCAGGCAAGAAAGATCCAGACAAAGTTGCTGATGCAATTATTCATCATGCTGACGTGCGTCGCCTGTTGTTGACTCAAAAAGCAATTGCTGAAGGTGGCCGTTCAATGATCTATCATGCTGCAAAACTTGCAGACAAAATGACAGATGCATTAACTCGTGGCGATCAAGCTGCTTATGAAGACTACGATGACAAACTTGGTTTCTACACCCCAATTTTGAAAGGTTTCTTGACTGAACTTGGTTTAGAAGCAGCAAACAACGGTATGCAAGTTTACGGCGGCCATGGCTACATTAAAGAATGGGGCATGGAACAAATCGCTCGTGATGCTCGTATTTCAACGTTATACGAAGGTACAACAGGCATTCAAGCACTTGACTTGATTGGCCGTAAAGTATTGCTTAGCTCAAAAGGCAAAGTGGTTCGTGACTACACTGCTGAAATCTTAAAATTCTGTGCTGCGCATGCACGCAATAAATACTTACGTCGTTTTGCTTGGGACTTAACTAAGCTTTGTGCTCAGTGGAATACTTTAACTGTTCGTATCATGCTTGCTGCACGTAAAGACCGTGACATCGTATCTTCTGCTTCTGTAGACTTTTTAATGTTCTCTGGTTACGTGATGATGGCTTACTTCTGGGCTCAACAAGCAGTCATTGCTTCTGAGAAACTTGAAGCCGGTGACGGTGCAGAAACACCTGAATTCTATAAAGCAAAAATCAAAGTTGCAGACTTCTACTTTGACCGTATGTTGCCTCGTACCCAAGGTCATGCAGAGTCAATGGTGACCACCTCTCGCACATTAACATCATTACCAGTTGAACACTTCAGCTTCGACTACTAATGATTTTTAAATAGAGAAACAAAAAGAGCGCAATTCATATTGCGCTCTTTTTTATTCAAGTAAGATTAAATATTTATTCTTTAGTTAAAACATAAGCTTTGTTTGGAACAAAATAGTTTTGCTCTAAAAATTCACGATTTTTTCCATAATCGCTATAAAACAGTTTTTCCAGATTTATAACCAATTTTTTGTTTGAATCAAAATTAAAATAAAAATTAACTTTAGATAAAGGACATTGAATCGTTAACTCATGCTCTTTTTCATCTACCTTCCAATTTAAAGAAGGACACAATTGATTTACAGCGGCACTTTTAGCCCCATCTTTACTTCCCACGCGGCCAAAATGAATAACATTCCAATAAGCCGATCCATTGGGTAATAAATTTAAAATGTATTCTGCTTCGCCCGACTCACAATCAGCAAACGCATCTTCACATGAAATTCGGGTGTGATATCGCCCGACATATTGCAATAAGGTTCCGCTCAATTTTTTGGTTTGATCTAAATTTTCTTCAGGTAAAAAAGTACGCCCTGCCACATAATCTAATGTTTTTGTAGATGTACTATTTTTAATTAAATTTTCTTCATTCGTAGAATTAGAGCTGGCATTAGAGTGATCTTTTGAGTTGGTATGGTTTACGTCGCAAGCACTCAGTGTCAGGCACATCATAGCCCCTACAACTAAATGCTTAACTAAGAACCTAGACCGCTTCAAAGACATATACATTATTCACAGATAACAGCAATAGCCATGTTTATATTCATTTCAGGCGCTAATCACTTGCTGTAATAAACCTTTAAGCCCTGAAAAGGTGCATTTTAGTTGATGTTGGTTTCCTTCATTCCAATCCTTTACATATTTTAACCATTTTACTTTTAAAAGGACTTTAAACCTTATATTTCGCCACCATATTTTTATTAAACAAGAGTTCAATAGCTTCTTGTAATTATTTATCTTTAAGGAGAATTAGATGGCCAATTCTGGTTTATATCGCTCGAACCGACATAGCATGATCGCCGGTGTAATGGGTGGTATTGCTGAACGTTTTGGTTGGAACGTGACTTTATTACGCATCATTTTTGTTTTGATCTCAGTTATGAGTGCGGCCTTTCCAGGAATTTTAGTTTACTTAGTTTTATGGTTAGTCATTCCGAAAAAACAGCCAGAGCATATTGAAGGCTATCGTCCCTCCGTTCGAACTGTACATGAAGAACAAACACATTAATTAACTTTGGTCGCTACGGTTGCATCCCCTAATCAACCGTAGCTTTTTTTTATTCTTAAAATTATAGCTTTCTATTTAACTGTTGCTGTAACGCAGCAATCATATCTGCACGACTAATTATTCCAATGAGCTTACGCTCTTCAACCACAGGAATATAGTTAAACGACTTTTCAACAAAGTAAGGCACCAAATCTTGAATAGGTTGAGTTGGCAGTACCGTGACCACTCGACGACTCATGATTTGTTTTACATAATGTTGCCAAGAGTTTCTTGGATCAGCTGCGCCTTTGAACCACTCCACGACTTCATATAACGCTAAAGTTCCTACCAAATGGTTTTCTGCATTTACTACAGGTAGGCTCATCAAGTTCACTTGTTTAAACTTATCTAATGCCTGATGAATATCATCATCTTCATGTAGTTTGATGACATCACGGCTCACAATATCCTGACAGGTATATTGATTTACTATTCGTTCATTGGCATGTTCTTGAGCTTCTAAAATGATCTTTTCTAAGTCGTACTGACTAATATCTAAAAGCTCAGTGTGATGCCCTAATGCATACTCAATATCTTTCGGCTGAATAGATACTTTTTGAGTCGGTGTAGGGTCTTTACTGCGGTCATTAAAATGAGCAGTAACCGGATAATGCCGCCCAATTAATCTATTAAAAAAGACGGCGAAACCGAGTAAAAGAAGCGAGTTGAGTAAAACTGGATAAAAAATAAAATAAAATCCTAATTTATGAATTGCCGCCCCACCTAATACAGCCGTAATGGCTACAGCGCCACTCGGTGGATGTAAAGAGTCGGTGGTCATCATTAAAAATATGGCAAAGCCCACTGCGACACTAAAAGCGGTGGTTAAATCAGGAATCCACTGCGCACAGGCAACACCAATAATTCCAGCTAAGGTATTACCAACAATCACATTCCATGGTTGAGCCAAAGGACTGGTCGGCACAGCAAACAATAGAACAGATGAGGCGCCCATTGGGGCGATGTACCAAGCATTAATTCCACCCAGAACATACCAGCTAATTAAGGAAGAAATTGCTAAACCACACAACGCTCCAATACCACAAAGTAATCGTTCCTTTAAAGGTAAAACCTTAAAATTTGGCTTTAAAATCTGTAGCCATTCTCGCTGTATAACACTCACAGTACACCTTTGGGGATATGCCGTTATTTATAACGGGCAAAAGTATACGCCCAAAGTCACATAAAATGCATTTAAATTATACCTTTTAAGAATAAGAAAACTTGCTGAACTATTTTTTATGATTTTAACACTTTAATATTCCATCAATTTTTCATTTAAGTAACGCCAGTAACGTTTTGGTAAATATTGCACATGAAGTTTTATATTTTGGCGTTCAGTAATATTAACGCTGTTAAAATAATCTTTCCAAAGCTGGTCATACAAAACTTCTTGCTCGTCTAACTCAAGCTGAAAGCTTTGACTCATTCCATTTTTTAAATTACGGTCAACTTTTGAGGCTTCGAGTGAAACTTCATGTATTTTACGTAAATCATAATAAATTCCAAACTTACGTTTCTCATCATAAATCAGCCAACGTTGATCTTGATACCGCCGTTTAAAATGAGGCTGAATAAGCGGTAAAACATTAAAATCAGGACGTACTAAACTCAAAAAAAGCTCATCTTTGGTTTTCTTAAACCGAATAAAAGCTTCCATTCGATGCTTCTCTCGCCCGACCTTTTTCGTCCACTGCGCAATCGCTAAAACACTTAGATGTGAATAATCTTTTTCTACGGAAAAATGACTAGTAAACACATAAATACAATAATTAAATAAATGCTGATAGGCGTCTAAAGATTCAGATAAATAAGCAAAATAAAATTGTTTTAACGAAGAAGATGAAAGCTTTTTTTGCAGTGCGGACCAAACACGCTCGGCATACTGCTCATTATTTGCAACCTCAATTTTATCGGCAAATAAGCCATGTTGTGCAGCATCATTTAAACAGAGCCTGACCTGTAATTCTTTAAATTGAAATGCACGAAAAACACAGCTCAGCAGCCCCACCATTGAACCATCAAAATAGTAAGCTACTTCATTATTAAACATGGCTAAAACCCAAGGCTTAATTGTGGTGAAAGCTGTTGCACATATTTCGAGGAACCCTGCGTTAAAATCTGTTGCCGAATGTAGCCAGAAGATAGTTCCTTTTGGAATTTTGGACTGTCTTCACAGCGAATAAAGAATTTTGCACGCTGATAAGCTACGCCGAGTTTTTTAAGTAAATCGATATGGATTTTTCCAAAACGGCGAGCCTGCACAATTTTTTTAGCCGATTTAACCCCAATGCCTGGCACACGCAAAATCATTTGATAATCGGCACGATTTAAATCTACTGGAAACTGTTCAGGATGCCTTAACGCCCAGCTTAATTTCGGGTCTACATCCAGATCTAAGTTTGGGTGTTTTTCATTGACGATTTCATTGACCTGAAAACCATAAAAACGCATCAGCCAATCGCTTTGATAGAGTCGGTTTTCCCGTAGTAATGGCGGTGCAGAACCCACTGCTGGCAAGTAATTATTTTCAGTATTAATTGGGATATAGCCCGAAAAATAGACGCGTTTGAGTTTAAATTCTTTATAGTGTTTGTCTGCCATAAACAAGACATCTTGGTCTGACTCTTGATGAGCACCCACCACCATTTGGGTAGTTTGCCCTGCTGGTACATATTTCGGTACATGCTTAATGATTTGGCGTTCATCTTTAAGCTGAATAAGTCTGTCACGGACCAAACCTAAATCTTTTTGTACTTCCTGATGTGATTTTTCTGGTGCAAAAGTTTTTAGGCCAACCTCGGTCGGCATCTCTAAATTAATACTCATACGGTCAGCATATAAACCTGCTTCATGAATCAGTTCAGGCGATGCCCCTGGAATGGTTTTTAGGTGAATATAGCCATTAAAATTTTCTTCAAGGCGCAACTTTTTCACAACTTGAAGCATACGTTCCATTGTATGATCCGCCGATTTAAAAATGCCCGAGCTTAAAAATAAGCCTTCGATATAATTACGGCGGTAAAAATTAATGGTTAAATCGACGACCTCTTGTACCGTAAATGCCGCACGCTGAACGTCATTAGAACGACGTGAAACACAGTAGGCGCAGTCAAAAATACACACATTACTAAATAGAATTTTTAAGAGAGATACACAACGCCCATCTTCAGTATAGCTATGACAAATTCCTGAATGGCTGGCATCACCTAGGCCTTTGTCTTTATTTTTACGGTCACTGCCACTTGATGAACAAGACACATCATATTTGGCAGCATCGGCAAGAATCTGTAGTTTTTCTCGAATGCGATCAGACATATCAAACGACTCATTTATGGCATCGTTTAAAAAATATCATTTTGTATTCTTAAATTTAATCCAGTGAAGGACGCTAAGCGTCATGAGGTGACGTTTAAAATAATCCGTCTTAATTAACGTATCCTTCAAGTTGCTTTACACGCGCTGCATACTCTTGCATTGGGCAATACGAATACATCGGTGAGCCAATGTATGAACCGGCATTACTACATTCCTGATCGACATAAGCTTTCCAAAGTCGCTGAGATTTTAAAATATCTTGGTAACGTTCTGGCTGTTTGTATTCTTCGCTTTGTGTACGAATTTGATCAATGAGAGCAACAATTTTTTCTTCATAAGTCTTTTTAGCTTGTTCAGAACAACTATGCACAACCATGTTGTTAATACTTTCAAGCTGCATTTCCTTAATGGTCTGATCTACACATTGGTTGTATTCATCTTGCTCATCAGTAGTAGTTTGTGCATATAGCCATGGACTATAGAAAAGGCTGGATAAAACAATAAGCTTGCAGCAAAATTTCAGCATAATTAATTCTCAATTCTATAATTCTTAATATGCTTCAATATAACAAAAAAACGCTTATTCACGCACTTGCGCTTGTACCCATCCCATTGCTGAGTTTATCTGCCTTAGCGGTAATGACATTAAGTGTTGAATTTAGCCTTTATTCGATTGGAGTTATTTTACTAGCCCATTTCTTGTTTTATTTACTTTTTTATGGCCTTCTGGTTATTCCATTCACGTATATCATTTCCTATTTTCTCGCCCGTAAAAATCGGTTAAATCTGATGAGTATTTTCATCAGCTCAACTGCGATCTGGATTTTGGTTAGTCCGATTGCACGTTTGATTTTTGTCGGATCATTCCCTTCTCCTTGGTGGCATATTTATAAGATTTACAGTTTTTATCTCATGATTTTATTTACCAGCTTTTGCTACTGGTTAAGCTTGCAGTGGCTAAGCTGGAAACAAATAGGCTAATCGCGCATTCCTTTGATTAAGCCTTTGCCACTCCCCCACAAAATCCTTATACTTAGGGGCAATTTTTCTCATAAATTCGTGGATGCTACATGAGTCGCGCCATCTCGCACATTGATACATTTCAGGGCTTAATTCTTGCCCTACAAAACTATTGGGCCGAACAAGGCTGCGTCGTACTACAACCTTACGACATGGAAATGGGCGCTGGAACATTCCACACCGCAACATTCTTACGTGCTTTAGGGCCTGAGACTTGGAACGCGGCATACGTTCAACCTTCACGTCGTCCAAAAGATGGTCGCTATGGTGAAAACCCGAACCGTTTGCAACACTACTACCAGTTCCAAGTAGTACTTAAGCCAAATCCAGACAACATCCAACAGCTCTATCTTGATTCTTTAAAAGCAATCGGGATCGATACGCTTACTCACGACATCCGCTTCGTAGAAGACAACTGGGAATCTCCGACGCTAGGTGCTTGGGGCTTAGGTTGGGAAGTTTGGCTTAACGGTATGGAAGTGACTCAGTTCACTTACTTCCAACAAGTCGGTGGTGTTGAATGTTACCCAGTAACAGGCGAAATCACTTACGGTTTAGAACGTCTTGCGATGTACCTTCAAGGTGTTGATTCGGTTTATGACCTTGTTTGGACGAAAGGCCAATTTGGTACTGTGACTTACGGTGACGTATTCCATCAAAATGAAGTTGAGCAATCGACTTATAACTTTGAATACGCTCCAGTTGAAAAACTATTTGAACTGTTTGATTTTTACGAATCAGAAGCAAACCGTTTGATTGAAGCAAAACTTTCTCTTCCTGCTTATGAGCAAGTTGTTAAAGCATCTCATACCTTTAACTTGCTTGATGCACGTGGCGCAATTTCTGTGACTGAGCGTCAACGTTACATTTTACGTGTACGTACTTTAGCGCGCGCTATTGCACAAAGTTATGTACAAGCACGTGCAGAGCTTGGCTTCCCAATGGCAGAACCACACTTACGTGATGAAGTATTGGCACAGCTAAAAGCACAAGCTGAAAGTGAAGCAGCAAAGGCGGAGAAAAACTAATGAGCAAACATACTGTTTTATTCGAACTTGGCTGTGAAGAGCTTCCACCGAAAAGCTTAAAAAACTTACGTGATGCATTACAGGCAGAAACGGTAAAAGGCTTAAAAGATGCTGGCTTAAATTTCGCATCTATCGAAGCTTATGCAGCTCCACGTCGTTTAGCACTTAAAATTGTTGATATCGACGCTGCTCAAGCTGATACACAAAAACGTTTTGACGGTCCTGCTGTTCAAGCGGCTTATGATGCAGAAGGTAAACCGACTAAAGCACTTGAAGGCTTTATGCGTGGTCAAGGTATTACAGTTGATCAGCTTTCTACTTTCCAAGCAGGTAAAGTTGAAAAAGTTTGCTATTTAAAAGATGTGAAAGGTCAAAGCCTTGATGCTTTACTTCCACAGATTTTACAAACTGCGCTAGATAACTTACCAATTGCTAAGCGCATGCGTTCTGCGGCAAGCCGTACCGAATTTGTACGTCCAGTGAAATGGGTTCTTTTACTCAAAGACGACCAAATTGTTGACGCAACTATTCAAGATCATAAAGCTGGCAATGTGACTTATGGTCACCGTTTCCATGCACCTGAAGCTGTGACTTTAGCGCATGCAAATGACTACTTAGCTGCTTTAGAAAAAGCTTACGTTGTTGCGAACTTTGAAAAACGTCAAGCAACCATTCAAGAACAAGTGAAAAAGTTAGCTGATGAAGTTAACGCGACTGCGATTGTTCCAGCTGATTTACTTGATGAAGTAACAAGCCTCGTTGAATGGCCAGTTGCTCTTCGTGCAAACTTTGAAGAGCGCTTCCTTGCTGTTCCTCAAGAAGCACTCATTACAACGATGCAAGACAACCAGAAGTATTTCTGCTTGATCAATAGCGAAGGTAAATTACAACCTTACTTCATTACTGTTTCAAATATTGAGTCTAAAGACCCGATTCAAATTATTGAAGGTAATGAAAAAGTTGTTCGTCCTCGTTTATCTGATGCTGAATTCTTCTTCTTACAAGATCAAAAGCAACCGCTTGCATCTCGTAAAGAAAAACTAGCAAATATGGTATTCCAAGCACAACTTGGTACGCTTTGGGATAAATCAACACGTATTGCAAAACTTGCAGTTGCGTTGTCTCCGATCACTGGTGCCAACACAACCGATGCTGAAAAAGCTGCATTACTTGCTAAATGCGACTTAACCTCAGAGCTTGTTGGTGAATTCCCAGAACTTCAAGGTATTGCGGGTACTTACTACGCGCGTATTGAAGGTGAAAATACTGAAGTTTCAGAAGCTTTAGGTGAGCAATATTTACCAAAATTTGCTGGTGATGTTTTACCAAAAACCAAAACAGGTACAACGATTGCCCTTGCTGACCGTTTAGATACCCTTGTTGGTATTTTTGGTATTGGACAAGCGCCAACAGGTTCTAAAGACCCGTTTGCTCTTCGCCGTTCAGCAATTGGTATCTTACGTTTAATCATTGAAAATGAATTAGATGTAACAATTGAAGAGCTAGTTAATCTTGCACTTCAAGGTTATGGCGACATCGTTAAAGACCACGACAAGACTCTTGCTGATGCTGTTGCATTCTTGGAAGGTCGTTACCGTGCTAAGTACGAAGACCAAGGTGTTGCTGTTGACGTACTTCAAGCTGTTCAAGCACTTGCACCGAAGTCTCCACTTGATTTTGACAAGCGTGTAAATGCTGTAAACCACTTCCGCGCTCTGCCTGAAGCTGCTGCACTTGCTGCTGCAAACAAACGTGTTGCTAACATTCTTGCAAAAGAAGCTGCACCAGAAGGTTCCGTAGTCGAAGCGAACTTGGTTGAAGATGCTGAAAAAGCATTATTTGCTGAGCTTCAAGCAGTTACTCCAGTAGTTGAGCCATTACTCGCGGCAAAAGACTACACAGCTGCACTTTCTAAGCTTGCAGCACTTCGCGCGCCGATTGATGCATTCTTTGATGGTGTAATGGTAATGGCGGATGATGCTGACCTGAAAGCAAACCGTTTACGTTTATTGGCTCAGTTGCGTAACTTGTTTACTGCTATTGCTGATGTGAGCGTGTTGCAGGGTTAAGTATTTATAATACTTGATCTTTAAAATAAACCCCGCTATAAAATTAGTGGGGTTTTTTAATATTAAAAATAAATCAGCAGTCATCATAATGAATACCTCTTCAATTAAAAATTTTTACCGTATAGATGCTTACCTTGTGCTTTGCCACACGCTTTTGCTGGCATTCGGTTATGGCCTATGGAAGCTATATCCTCATATACAGACCAAACCAGATATGAGCGGCCTATTCTTTATGATTATCTCTATTTTGGGTGGTTTTGCAGGGCTGATTACGCTAGCTGTGTCTCTGCCTCGTTTAGATCGTTCTGTTCGTAATTTATCAGTGAATAAATTTGTTTTGGCTCTGCTGTATTGGATTTCTAGTACCATTATTTTTGTGCTATTTGGCATTAGCAAATTCTTCTTCAATAATCCGCTCATTTTGCTGTTTTTTGTTTTGGTTTTTTTCAGCAGTGTTTATCTTTCGGTGATCCGCCTTGCAGATATGCGTAAAAAAGACTGGCTGATCTTAAGCGGAATTTTTGGAGCTATTGGGCTGTGCTTCTTTTTACCTAAGCTTTAAAAAACGGTTTAAGCAAAAATGCTGAGCTTGTAGTGCCTTACTCATATAACAATACCTTCTTTGATGGCGTAATGGTAATGGCAGATGATGCTGACCTGAAAGCAAACCGTTTACGTTTATTAGCTCAGTTGCGTAACTTGTTTACTGCTGTGGCTGATCTGAGTGTATTGCAGGGTTAATTAGCTCATTATTAAATAAAGGGATCTTTTATAGATCCCTTTATTTTTTGAGTTAAACAAATGCTTTAATTTCTTCTAAACTTTTCGATGGCTCAAACCACATAAAATCATAATCAGCCACATCATGAATATAAAACGGATCATTTTTCATAATTTCTTCAGCTTCTTGAATCGAAGAGCTTAAAACTAAAATCACTCCACCTACCCTATTTTCTCGACGCCCCGATGCCAAGAATTTCTTCTGTTCATAGAAATTATCTAAAAATGCAATATGCTCTTTGAGTACAGCATCAACTTCGGTTAATGGTTTTTTATAGGTCAAGGTAACAACAATCATCTCATTCTCTTAAAGCAAGTAGCGTATGACATAACATCAATCTACAGATCTTTGAATTATCTATAGCTTATTCAATAGTACGCCTATTCCCCCAATAACAGAATAGCTAAAGCGTCCTTACTTTTTTATTTTGCTATCTATTAAAAGTATTTTGCATATATAAGTCGTTATAATAATTTGATATTTTCAAAAAATATCGTTATAAGTCTGCGGGGTTTATCACTTAATATCATCTAGAGTCATAAATAAATGAAGAAGAATATTTTATTACTTGTTATTTCTATCTTATCAGTTGGACAAATGGCCTGTTCTATAAATCCTCGTCGGATCACTTTACCTGACACTACAAATCCACCCGCTATAGAAAAGATTAATATAGTTGGAATGTCTCGAAATGAATTTCTAAATAAATTTCATCCACCTGTAGTAAGTAGACTCATTGGTGATAAAAGGGTAGATACGATCACTTCCTATAAAATTAATAATAAACCAAAAGCATATGGAGTAGCTTTATATAACGGCTTAATAGCGAATATAATCCTATCGACACTACATAATGTAATGCCGAGTAAATTACCGCTCGATTCCGTGGACGAAGCGGTATCAATCTCAGACTCAGTACTAAACAGAGAGAAAATAGTAATTGAGATTACATATGATTCTTCTAGTCATATCGAAAAAGTTGAAAGAGTTGAATAATTTAATTTTAAATATTAATTTCTGACTACGACTCAACTTTCTCAGGGTGGAGTAATCAAAGTAAATTCTAAAAATTATTGAGACATGCTGATTTAGGTATTTATTTTTTAATGAAATTAACACCCTCATTTTAAAATCAGCTCTCAATAACTATAATATTAAATTACTATCTGTTGAGTTGGATGAAAGAATTATTTTTTCCAATTCATCCACACCAAACTCCCCACAATAATCACTCCACCTAGCAACACCATCATTGATGGTTTCTCATTTAAGAAAACAACGGCTAAACTCATTGCAACAATGGGCGAGCAATACAAAAAATTCGATGCAATCGTTAACGGCATATTTTTAAGTACATATCCCCAAAGTACATAAGCCATCGCACTTGGGAAAATACCCAACAAGATAACCGACATATTGGCCTGCCAAGTCGCATGTAAAATCTCATCAGGCAAATGAGCACTATAAAATAGTAAAGGAAGAGTGCCGAACCAGATGATGTAGCACATCATGCTCAAGGCATCATAATTTAAAGCAAATTTCTTATATAAATTAAAGTACAGACCCCATGCAATTGCAGCTAAAACAATTAATAAACTATAAGGACTTGGCACACCAAAACCATGATCTCCACTGACCACCAATACGGCGCCACAAAGTCCAAGCAAAATACATAACCATTGTTTGAAACCGATTTTTTCTTTAAAAAGCAAAGCTGAAATAATAAAGGTAAATAGCGGAATAGATTGACTCAAGATGCTGGATGCAACCGCACTCACATATTGCTGTCCCGTATTTATAAGCAAATGATGTAGCGTTACAGAGAAAAATCCTAATACGCCAAGCGCAGGAATATCTTTCCACTTTAAAGGCTGAATTCCTTTTTTCATAATCAGTAAAAATAAGAAAACCGATGCAATTAAAAAACGGAGCAAGGCAATATGCTGCGGCGTATATGAATGCAGCGCACTATGTACGCCTATAGGTGAATAGCCCCAACAAAAGACGGTCACAGCAATACATACATAGAGCTTAACTGCGGGAGGCTGGGTTTCGGCAGCAAGAGAAATTGCCATGGTAAATCTGCACTAATGAAATGTTACTCTTTAATGATATGCGCATGGATAG
Organism: Acinetobacter sp. 161(2023); assembly: GCF_037027805.1. NCBI lineage: Bacteria > Pseudomonadati > Pseudomonadota > Gammaproteobacteria > Moraxellales > Moraxellaceae > Acinetobacter > Acinetobacter sp. 161(2023). Next base: position 98,811 of record NZ_JAZEYD010000005.1, read on the forward strand.
TTGAATAAAATTAACTTATATTGAGTTTAATATTCATTAAAAGTGAATGATTGAACATGGATATCGCTCAATTAAAAATGCTCCAAACCGTGGTTGAATGCGGAACTATGGCCAAGGCATCCCTACAGCTTCATTGCGTACCATCTAACATTACAACACGTATTAAACAACTCGAAGAAGAACTCGGTGCGCCGTTGTTTTATCGTGAAGGGAAAAGTTTAAAACTCACTCCCTCTGGAGAAATCTTCCTTAATTATTGCCATAAAATTTTAGCGCTCTGTGATGAAGCGAAACGAAGCATTCACCCTGATGCCCCACCTTCTGGCCCATTAAAAATTGGAGCGATTGAATCTTCAGCTACCACTCGCCTACCTAATTTGTTGGCGAAATATCATCAACGTTTTCCAGAAGTTTCCATTCAAATTATTACGGGTACATGGAAACAGTTACTCGTTGATATTTCTCAACATAAACTTGATGGTGCGATTGTCGCTGGCAATATTGAATTTCCGATGCTAAATAAACTTAGTATTTACCAAGAAGATATGGTCTTAATTGCTTCTCACTCTTTGGGAGAAATTAATTGCCAAGAAGACCTCATCGGTAAAGAAATCTTTATGTGGACTGAAGGCTGCCCTTACCGCGCAGCTCTCGAAGAATGGCTTAAACTTAAGAATATTTCCCTTCCAATCACCAGCATTACCAGTTATGCCACCATTATTGGCTGTGTCAGTGCAGGCTCAGGTGTGTCTTTAGTGCCAAAGAGCATTTATGAGCAGTATAAAAATTTATCTCATATCCAAAGTTATAAATTTGAACATCTTGCCTTTATGCAAAATCACTTTTTCTGGCATAAAAATGTGAGTAACCACAAGGCGAGAGACATGTTTATAGAGTTAATTAAGTCTGAATTTTGTTTATAAGTAATCAGAATAAGATTCTATTGCTATTAAATGATGATTTCTCGTAATCGAATCGTATGGGTTTTATCTCATGGCTGCACAAGTTTTATTTTTAACAGTAAGATCAGCACTTCATCTTTTAAAATAATTGGGGAGATTGATCCATATGAAAACCTTACAAGTGTTATGTGTTGCAAGCTGTATATTGGCTTCATCAACCTTATTTGCACAAACCACGCAACCTCAACAAGTGGGTGAAACAACTTCTAAAGAACAACCCTACGGTGACAACCCGAGTTTAGGTCGTGTACTGTTATATAAAACAGGAAAAGGCATACAAAATTTAGGAGACTCTATTCAAGGGGCTTCTGATAAAACTTCAAATAAAATTAGTGAAAAATGGAAAAACACCAAAGACTTTACGGCTGAAAAAGCAGAAGTCGTTCAACAGAAAGCAGATACAGCAAAAGCTTTTACCGAAGAGAAAATAGATCAGGCTAAGCAAAATATTACCGGTAGTCGAAATGGTCAAAGCATCCCAATAGAGCAAGGCGAATTAAGCAAATCTAGCACGACCACCAACTAAAATTGGGCTTGAGTAGCGCAATCATTTCACGCTTTTCAAGAATGAATATCTTCAAATACAAAGAGCTAGGAATCTGCCTTATGAATAGTCACAAACTTCTCTTTTCAACACTATGCTGCTTAGCATTAACTGCGTGTGCCACCACAAAACCGGTTTCTTCTTATTCTCAAGCACAAGTTTTAGAACAAGACACCAATATTGAAGCCTATCCAACCACGACAGGTAATGTAGCGAAGCTTATTAAGCATGACAAACAAGCTTGTATGATTGAATTTACAGGTTATTTGGGGGGAGGCCAAGTGACTGAGCATTGGATTTTCAACGATAAAGGCCTGATTTCAGCTCAATCATTTACTGAACAATATCCAGATTCATCTGGCATATTAAGTCAAGCCATCAATTCGACAACGAAAAGCTCAACGACTTTTAATACTCAAGATCCAGAGATTCAAAATAATTTTAAAAAGCTCCAAAGCAATTTTAGTAAAGCTAATTTAGCAAAGTGTGATTAAAAAAAATTCATAAAAAAACTCGTTGCAGAAGTAATCTTTTGCAACGAGCCATAGCCATTTAAATTTCTTGGACCTAATAAAAAATTATAAATATGCTATTTAGTTAACGGTTAAACCATTGGTTGCCGCCAGTAAATCAATACGTGGGAAAACTAAGCCTGTTCTTGTGTCTGTAATAGGTTTACCCGTAGTTCTTAAACGGTTAATGGTTTGGTCTATAGTTTCAGTTGGCGTAACACTGTTTGCTCTTAATAAAGCAATCGCACCAGCCACATGCGGTGTCGCCTGAGAAGTACCACCCATGGTATAGCCACCCGCAGTAATCATTGCCCCTGGTGCTAATAAAGTCACAAGTCTACCGCCATTACTAAAGCATGCGACCTTGTCCGCTGCCGTGGTTGGGTCAGAACATTTCACCGGATTACCCCATGACACGCCGCCAATATTACTGTCATATACAGCGCCCACTCTTACCGCTCCTGCCACACAAGCAGGTGACGAAATACCATCAGGGAATGCATCATTACCAGATGCTACTACGGGTACCACACCAGCAGCTCGTGCATTTGCAAATGCTGTTGCATAGCTACTATTACTACATTCAGATGTGTATTTAACACCCGGAACACCAAGGCTCAAATTTATCGCTTTAATATTGTATGTTTTAGCGTTATTTACTGCCCAGTTAATGCCTGCAAGGATATCACTATCATAGGCTGAACCTGATCGAAAAACGTCTATTCCAATAATTTTGGTTTTAGTAGCAACTTTAGACACAATCGCTGAAACATTACTACCATGACCATTATCGTCAAGTGCGCCATCATCTGGAGCACTATCAAATGAATAAACGACACGACATGTACTTGAAGGTGTATTCACTGCCGTACAGCCAAAATCCGAATGCAAATAATTTACCCCTGTATCTAGTACAGCAACACTAGAACCAGTTCCATTAAAGCCTTTGGTATTGGCCTGAGGTTGATTAATTAAAGGCAGGCTTTCTGTGGTCGTAGCCTGATTAATCCTGTTTGGATATACGGCTTTAACGTTCGGATCGTTTAGCAAATCAACTAAAGCTTCTCTATTACTAATTCGATAAAAAGCTAAAGGCAAATTATTGTAGTCCCGAAGTACTTGTACCCCTACACCACGATGAAACCTTGACTGTATATTCTTTTTATTTGTAGCAATATAACTTCGCCGCTCCAAACCTGAAGCTACACTTTCCAAAGGAATATTGTATTCAACAATAAGATCATTAGACTCATTGGTGACCAAGGCATCTAAATCAATTTTACCCTGAAACACTTTTTGTTTTGCTGTCTGATTTAACTGCTGTTTAGCACCTTTAGAGTCCAAAGGAAGAGCAGATGCAGTTGTACTTAAGATCGTACATAGACCTAATAGAAATAACGTTTTACTTTGCATTATTTTTCTCCGTAGTTTTTCAACTAACAATTTACTTATTTCGCTTTTATTTCATTTGCTGGATCTTTTTCTGGATCAATCGGTTGAATAGAAAGATCACTTTTTGTGTCATAAAAAGGAACAGTATCTGCTGATACTGGTTGGGTTTGAGTCGAATTTAAAGATACGTTTTTGGGTTGAGCAGGCTCCTTAAGTTTAGAAAGTAAAGATGAAGTATCTGGTTGTGATGAATTCGGCTTCTGTAAAGCAGAATTGAACACCTCAGATGCACCACTTGTTGGCTTAAAATAGAGAACAACGGCGATTAAGCCGACCACTATGAAAAGGGAAGCAATAATTTTCATCATTTAAGATCTCTGTTTTTTTGTTTATAGACATCTATATTTATTTTTGATTATTCGAAATAAAGTGCTATTTCTTTAGACATATTTCATGTGAAATTTCTATTTCATGAAATATATAAACATGAGAAAAGCTAAAAACACCTTTTCCCGAATAAGCAAAAATACAGTTCTGCCCTGTACGTTTATATTTCTGGCAGAATATGGTTCAGAAAAGCGCAAAAAAGCGCCTTATTCTCATAATAAGCAATAAATATGCCGTTATCTCGAATAAAAAATGAAAAAAGAATCATCTTTATAGATATAGAAAAATGGTCATGTTGAATGCTTTTGGTTGTTTTTATTTCGGAAAATAAAAAGAGAGAAAATATTTTGCTCGTTTTTAAAACATAAAATATCGATATCTATTTCACTTTATTATTAATATTTTTTCTTCTCCACAATTTCTCCCTTATGTGTTTATTGAGTGTAATGCTGTTGTAACGTTTTGATGAAGATGATTCCCAAGCGAATCAAGGTTTGACTATGATGCGATTGCGTTTATGAAATACCTCACTAAAAGGGTATATTCTTTGAAGGATATCGCAATGAAAATGATGAAAACAGCTATCGTTACGGCAAGTGTTCTTGCTTCTGCCTCTATTTTTGCACAAAGTGCGGGCGTTAATGCAGATGCTTCTGCTCAAGTCAATGTACAACCAGGCGGACTTGTTAGTGGCGTAGCCAATACAGTCAAAAACACTGCACATACTGTAGGTCACACTGCAAAGCATGCTGGTCATGTAGCTGCTGATACTACGGTTGAAGCTACTAAAAAAACAACAGGTAAAGTGACTGAACTTTCTTCTAAAGCTGCAACCAACACTAAACACTTAGCAACTGAAGCAGCAACAGGTACTAAAAATTTAGCGACTAAAGCTGCAACTGGCACTAAAAACCTAGCAGTTGAAGCTAAAGCTGATACTAAAGCACATGTTAATGCTGTAAAAGCTAAAGTTGCAGACAAACAAGCAGACCAAAAAGAATTTACTGCTGAAAAACAAGCTAATGCTCAAGCGCATGTAGATGCAGTAAAAACTCGTGTAGCTCAAAACCAAGCTGAGCAAAAAGAATTTGTAGCTGATACTAAAGCGGATGCTCAGGCACAATTAAATGCAGCTCAACCAGCTCACGCAATTAATGCTCAAACTGGTGTGAACCTTGGCGTTAACGTTGCTCCAGTTGGAATTAGTGCAAATGCAAACGTAAATGCAGGTGCTCAAGGCTCTACACAAAAAACTGAAAAGAAATCTTTCGTTAAGGGTCTTCTCGGTACTAATTAATCAGTTATAAATAAAAAAGGGCGATTAATCGCCCTTTTTTATTTATCTAAATTAACGATTCAACTCGTTTCAGTTAAAACCAAGCCCGCACGTAAACCGATTTTTACATTTGGGTTTGGAAATAAGATCCAGACCTGATCTTGTTCAACCACATAATTACCAGAAGGTTGCATCGCAATGATTTCACCTTTAGTAAACGTCGAGAAGTTCGGAGCATCAGCCGATAAATTCATTTGGAAATCTTCATCTTTTTTAATTAAAGAGTCAGACACCTGAAACATTCGAATTTTTGATTTATGTCGCGTCGGTAAAGCTTGTTCAGAAACCACATTACGAATGACTTCATCAATTGCGGCAAACTGGCTCAAGTCATTTTGTCCAAATGGTAAGGCTTTACCCAACTCCAAAGTTGCACTCGCAGCTTTAAAGCTTTCACTAGTAAAATGTGTGAACGTTTTACCCGCAGCGCGGTGATAAACCAAAGCATCTAAATCGGCAGCTTCAAGACTTTCAGTCAAATCAACATCGTAGTCGTATGCCTGATAAGGTAATAAAGCAAACGTTGGTAATAATGAAGCACGAATGGCTGTATGCAGATCGTAGTGATAGCGCTTAGCTTCACTCGCACTTTCCTGAAAGAAAGTAGCAACAGCGTGTTCTAAAACCTCAGCTCGCTTAGATTCCTCAGTCACGGGAAGATTTTTATATCCACCACAAAACATTCGGTTTACATCATCATGCACATAACGATTACCTTGACGCATTGCAAAAGGATTACCCAATACAAGCAATAATCTCACTGCAAGTTTTAAGCGTCCAGCAAACAAATCGGTGCAAAGTTGAGACAATAACTCAATTGGCGCTGTTTCATTACCATGTACCCCAGCTGACAGTACGACGGCTTTGTCGTACTGTGCGTTTGGCGTACATTCAAGAAGTCCCTCACCTAACCAACGCCAAGAAAAATTATCTTGTTTTCCTTCACGTGTTGTAGGTTGCCCACCTTGTAAGGTTAATGCTAGAAAATCTTGCATGTCACCTCCTCATTATTTTTGGAAAGGATAAACCGAACCTAAACCTAAAATTTTAGTAAGCTCGTCCAGTGCCATACGGCTTTCCATGAGTAAATGCGGATCTGCTAAATCTTCTTGTGCTAAACGATCACGATAGTGTTTATCGACCCATTGATTGAGTGTGCCAAACAATTGATCATTCATTAATACTTTTGGATTTACAGCATTTAACTCAGTTTCGTTTAAAGCTACGCGTAAACGTAAACATGCCGGACCACCACCATTACGCATACTTTCACGTAAGTCATATACCTGAATAGCATCAATTGGTGTGCCCATCTGAACCATATCGTTCAAATAACCCCAAACTGCCTTATTCTGGCGAGACTCTTCCGGCACAACAATGGTCATTCCACCATCTGGACGAGTTAAAATCTGGCTATTAAATAAATAGGTCGCTACTGCATCATCAACGGTAACGCGGTTTTCAGGAACTTCAATCGAAATAAAGTCTTCACCGATACTTGCCATTTTCTGACGAATTTCAGCAAAAGCCTGATCTTGATTTAAGAATGCATGCTGATGATGAAATAAAACCTGTTGGTTACTTACCGCGATCACATCGTTATGGAAAACGCCTTGATCAATCACATCCGGATTTTGTTGAACAAAAACGGTATGCGCATCATCTAAACGATGTAAACGTGCAATTGCTTCACTTGCTTCACGCGTCTGACGAGCCGGATAACGTTTTGGTCCCGGTAAACCATTATTTAAATGTTGTTGACCATACACAAACACTTGAACACCGCGCTTAGCATAATCACCACCTAAACGATTGTGATTTGCTGCACCTTCATCACCAAACAAAGCCACTTGTGGCAACGCTTCATGGTGTACAAAGTGACGTTCATTTTTAAAGATTGCTTGCAAAACCTGACTTGTAGTTTCAGCTTCAATTGAACGGTGAAACTTATTGTTCAGGTTAGCTGCGGTAAAATGCACGCGTTCATCTTGGCTATCTGCCGAAGGTGAAACAGTTGCCGCATTTGCAGTCCACATTGGCGAAGCCGAACTTAGCGATGATAATAGCTCAGGTGAATGACGCATTGCTTGAGCAACAACACTAATGTCATCTCCTGTAAAACCTAAACGGCGTAACATTGGAACATGTGGACGCTCATGCGGAACAAGCACACCTTGTTTCATGCCCAGATCAGCCAAGGCTTTCATCTTTAACAAACCTTGTTTGGCTGCTAATTTTGGATTCGAGGCATTATTACGGTTTTTTGTCGATGCTTCATTACCAAAAGACAAACCCGCATAGTGATGTGTTGGCCCCACTAAACCATCGAAATTTACTTCATATCCTTTCATTTTTCTTTCCCTAGTGTTTAAGGCAACACAATCCCTGGAGATAATTTTTCTGGTAAGGTTAAGCTGTCACTTTCAAGTGAAGCCATTGGCCAAGCACAATAATCAGCTGCATAAAAGGCACTTGCACGGTGGTTACCAGATGCTCCGACACCACCAAACGGTGCAGCACTTGAAGCACCTGTTAATGGCTTATTCCAGTTCACAATACCGGCACGCGCTTCAATAAGTACTTGATCAAACAGTTCACGTTTTGGTGAAACCAGACCAACTGACAAGCCAAAGCGAGTTGCATTCGCAATTTTCAATGCTTCATTAAAGTTGTCATAACGTTGAATCGTGGTAAGTGGACCAAAATATTCTTCATCTGGAATATCTGTTACACCTGTTATATCAACAATGCCTGGCGTAAGTAACGAACTATCTTCTTGCGGACGTGTCATTGGCAACAAGCTTTTTGCGCCAAGCTCAAGCAATTTTTGCTGAGCAAGCATCATATTTGATGCAGCAACTGACGAGATAACACCACCCATAAATGGTTGTTGCTCATCGTTCCAACGACCAACTTTTAGGTTTTTAGCAACTTCAACAAAACGTTGAATAAATGCATCACCTTCTGCACCATTTTTGACTAAGATACGGCGTGCACATGTACAACGCTGACCCGCTGAAACAAATGCAGATTGAATAGTGAGATTAACCACAGCATCGACATCAATAATTTCATCAATAATCAATGCATTATTGCCGCCCATTTCAAGCGCAAGGATTTTCTCAGGTGCACCCGCCATTTGCTTATGCAAGTGATAACCTGTGTTTGCACTTCCGGTAAACAATAAACCGTCAATTTCATGTGAAGCAGCTAGCGCTTCACCAGTGGTACGACCACCTTGCACCAAGTTCATCACACCATTTGGCAAACCAGCTTGCTGCCAAAGTTTTACAGTTTCTTCAGCAGTCCAAGGCGTTAATTCACTTGGTTTAAATACCACGGTATTGCCTGCAAGTAACGCAGGAACAATATGTCCGTTTGGCAAATGGCCCGGGAAGTTATATGGACCAAAAACGGCAAGCACACCATGTGGACGGTGACGTAAAGATGCTACACCATCAGCCATTTCAGTTGAGCTTTCACCTGTACGCTGATGATAAGCACGAATTGAAATTGCAACTTTGCCAATCATTGATTGGACTTCAGTTAATGTTTCCCAAAATGGTTTACTGGTTTCTTGGCTAATCACTTCTGCCAAATGCTTTTTATTTTCTTCAAGCAAAGCCGCGAATTTCTCAACAATCGCAACGCGCTCTGCAAAAGGTAAACGCGCCCATGCAGGAAATGCTGTACGTGCAGCTTGGCAAGCTTTCTCAACATCAGCAGTCGTAGCCTCAGCACCTGACCATACAGTTTGGTTATCAACCGGATTTGTTTTTACAAATGTTATACCGCTGCCTTGTAACCAGACACCGTTTATAAATAAAGAGTTTGACATCAGGAAACTTCCATAGGATTTAGTGATAAAACACGAACAGCATGACCTTCTTGTACACCGAGTTTTTCAGCTTGTTCATGTGTTAAATTTAGAGTGTTATCTACGAGATCAAGCTTCATTAGCATGGCCCGATAGTCGTGATAATTATCATTGGCAACAAGGTATTGTGTTTTGCCTACCGTTGCTTCATTCGTAATTTTTACGGTTAAAAATTGACTTTCTTTAACTGCACGCAACTCATCAATATTGGCTTCAATGGTTGGACCCGCATCAAAAATATCGACATATCCTTGATAACGTAAACCTTCTGATTCAAGCACATGATAAGCAGGCAAAGTATGTGGATGCATTTTTCCAATTACTTCTTGCGCATCTTTTGGCAAGAGATCTACATAGACTGGAAAACGTGGCATAAGCTCTGCAATAAATACTTTTTGCCCAATTCCACTTAAATAGTCTGCTGTTGAAAAATCCATATTAAAGAAATGGTGACCAATCGCATCCCAAAATGGAGAACATCCATTTTCGTCTGAGAAACCACGCATTTCAGCAATTAACTTTTTCTCAAAATATTGCTTAAAGGCAGCAATAAACATAAAACGGATTTTCGATAAGAACTTACCGTTTTGGTTTTCACGACGCTCTGGATCTAAAAATAATGTACAGAGTTCGCTACTACCCGTTCTATCATTACTCAAAAACAAGGTAGGTAATGACTTATAAACATTTAATGCTTTTGAAGCGTGTACTTGAGTACCAACATGAAAGTTGTACCAAGGTTCAATAAGTCCTACAGCAACTTCAATTGCACTTAAACCAATAACACGTTGAGCTTCTGTGTCTTCAAGAACAAACAGATAGCCTTGTTCACTTTTATGGACATTGCCATTTAAAGTATTGCGAGTACGTGAAATTCGAGCCGAAAGTGTATCCATATTTTGCGGCAAGGAAGTCAGGCCTACACCCGACTTACCCGCTAATTTATAAATATCTTCAAGGTCTCGAAACTCGGCATGACGGACGATCATCATGGCTAGCTTTCCTTTTTTTTATTTAGCCAATTTTGCCAATGCTCTTTTTAAACGAGCAATTCCTTCATCAATATCTTGTTCAGGAATGATAAGCGACGGAGTAAAACGAACCACATTCGGGCCTGCAATTAAAGCAAGTAAACCTTCTTCACCCGCCCAAGTCGTAATATCTTTAGCTTTTCCTGCATACTCAGCTTTTAATTCACAACCAATGAGTAAACCTTGACCACGAATTTCTTCAAAAATCTGATGTTCAGCGTTTAATGCATTTAGTGAGTCGAGGAAATATTGATGACGATGCTTCACACCTTCAAGTACTTCAGGCGTATTAATAAATTCAAATACTGCACCAGCAACCGCACTTGCTAACGGGTTACCACCGTAAGTCGTACCATGTGTACCCACTGAAAAATGTGAAGCAAATTTATCAGTTGTTAACATCGCACCGACTGGGAAACCACCGCCTAGTGCTTTTGCAGTCGTTAACACATCTGGCATAACACTAGAGTTCATGTAGGCATAAAGTGCACCTGTACGGCCTACACCAGTTTGTACTTCATCAAAAATAAGTAAGGCACCAAACTCATCACACAGTGCACGTAAACCTTTTAAAAATTCGATGTCAGCAGGAATAACGCCGCCTTCACCTTGGATCGGTTCAACAATGACTGCACATGTTTGCTCATTAATTACCGCTTTTGCAGCTTCTAAATCATTAAAAGCAACGTGGTTAATACCATTTGGAAGTGGCGCAAAGTCTTGTGAATATTTAGGTTGACCACCTGCTGAAACGGTAAATAAAGTACGACCATGGAAAGCATTATTAAATGCCACAATGCCGCTTTTGCCAGCAACACCACTGTCTAGACCGACTTTACGAGCTAGTTTTAATGCAGCTTCGTTCGCTTCTGCACCTGAGTTACAGAAGAAAACCTTGTCTGCAAATGTATTTTCGGTGAGTTGTTTTGCAAGGCGTAGAACTGGTTCATTTGTATAACCATTGCCTACATGCCAAAGTTTTGTTGCTTGTTCTGTTAAAGCATTCACTGCCACTGGATGCGCATGACCTAATGCGTTTACTGCAATCCCGCCTGCAAAATCAATATATTCTTTATTTTCTTGATCCCAAATACGTGAACCTTCGCCACGTACAGGAATGAAATTTGCCGGTGCAAAAACTGGAACCATCCAGTCGTTAAAGTTGCTTCGAGTTACAGAAATTGGCTGTTCCATGCTTACCTCAGTATTTATTTAATATATTCGATAACACTTAAATTTGAATAATTCAGAAAAAGGGGCTGAACAAATAACCCTATAACATCCTTAATATTTGCTCAGACCACTTTTCCTAAAAGTAATTTCCGCAGATTAGCCTGGGAAAATACCACGCTCTTTACGAGCTTTTAAAATACGCTCACATGCCAAGATGTAAGCTGCTGTACGTAAAGTACAAGCGTTGCTGTTCGCTGTGTTCCAAACGTCATCCATAGCTTGAACCATCAATTTGTCTAAACGCTCATTGATTTCTTCTTCGGTCCAGAAGTAGCTCGCCATGTCTTGAACCCATTCGAAGTAACTTACAGTTACACCGCCGGCGTTACATACAACGTCAGGTACTACAACAATTCCACGCTCAACTAACACATCTTCAGCTTTAGGATAAGTCGGGCCGTTTGCGCCTTCTAAAATCAACTTAGCTTTAAGTTTTTCAGCACGTTCAACAGTGATTTGACCTTCCAATGCAGCAGGAACAATAATGTCAACTTCTGCTGTCCAGAAATCTTCATCAGCAATTGATTGCGCGCCAGCGAAACCGCCAACACCACCTTGATTTGCATTTACGTGATCACGTAACGCGTCAAGATCAATACCATCCGCATTGAAAATAGTGCCTGTGTGATCTTGAACGTGTGTAACTTTCGCTTTTGATTCAACAAACAAGAAAGCAGCTTCACTACCAACGTTACCAAAACCTTGAATAGCGACTTTCGCGCCTTCAATTGGTAAATTGATTTTTGCAGCTACTTCACGGCCTGTAACAAATACACCACGACCAGTCGCTTTTACACGACCTAAAGAACCACCTAAGTGAACTGGTTTACCAGTTACAACACCAGTTACTGTGTAACCTTGGCTTGTAGAGTAAGTATCCATCATCCAACCCATGATATTGGCATTTGTACCAACGTCTGGAGCAGGGATATCTTTTTGAGGCCCGATAATGTGACCGATTTCAGTCGTATAACGACGAGTCAAACGCTCTAATTCACGATTTGACAATTTACGTGGATCAACACGGATACCACCTTTCGCACCGCCAAATGGCAAGTTCAAAACAGCAGTTTTAATTGTCATCCATGCAGACAACGCCATCACTTCATTCAAATCAACATTTGGATGGTAACGAACACCACCTTTACCAGGACCACGAGACAAGTTGTGTTGTACGCGGTAGCCTTCAAAGTGCTGGATAGAACCATCGTCCATTACAATTGGTACGTCTACAATAAGCGCACGTTTTGGACGTTTTAAAGTGTCGATAAACTCTGACAAGTGGTCTAAGTACGGAGCAACACGGTCAATTTGTGCCAAGTAAGTTTGCCATGCATCGCTGTGATCATTAACGTATGAAAGATCTGCCATCTTTTTTCCTATATACCTTCATAGATTCAGATTTGATAAATCTGCAATCTTTATTATTTAGCAACCAAAACCTTGAAATAACAATGCTTTAGTTTATTTACTAAATCTTTTGCCCTTCTAAAGCATCAGACTTTTTAAATTCCATTTGTTGATACTAAAAGTACGATCTACTTTTATATATCGATATCTTTTACAAGTTTTCTTTTGTCTAAATTGCTGTTTATAAAGATACCTTTATAAAAGCAAAAACTAACCGCAACCAACTAAAACCAGCCGGCTGAAATATGAATACAAAAGAAGTGACATAACCGTTTGGGAGTTAAAAAGAACTATGATTTACAAAAATCATGAGTCCAGAAAATTATTTTTGACTAATCGATAGATCCCTCCATTAGTCTTTTTAAAAATAAACTTTGTTCAATAATCCTACAGATTAATTATCCCTACACATACTGCTTAAAATTAAGCCGAAACATAGATATAAAATCTTCCAATAAATATAGCATAGAGCACGCTCATTTAGAACATTTTAAAATAAATAAGCAGAGAAAAAATAATCAAATCGCACTATCTTTTATAATAAAAAAACAACAAATATTAAAAAACACTTAACTCTAATAAAAAAAATTTATAGAAAATGAATATTCATAAATACAAAAAATGTAAATATTTTTAACGTTATATAACAGTAACTTAATAAATTTAATTTTTTAAAAAAACATCAAAAAACAATCTATTCTCCACAATAAATCCATATTAAGACTATTACACCCTTCTATTCTAAAAAACCAAAAACACCTCCTTATTAAATAACAAGACTAAACATAGACTTAATCAAATATTTATAATAAATAAATATTAATAAAAATCCGACAAATGGTGAATTTACCAAACAACATTTGTTTCTATGATTAAAAAGAAAAATTCATTTTTAAAAAAAATATATACATTTCACCCTTTTTATTTTTCTACAGACCACAAAAAAGGCCCCAAATGGGACCTTTTGACTACGCTTGTGAAAGCATACTTTGCTTAGCTCTGCACCACATCTTTCTTGTGATAAAAAATAAAGTAGCTCGCATAACATAAAATAATAAAAACAACACAACAGATAAAGCCGACCCGCATCGAAGGATCCGCCACCATACTAATACAAGTAATAGCACAGAACAGACCGCCCACAATTGGCGTCAAAGGAAACAAAGGAGCAGCAAAACGTAAATCTTTTGCAGTTTTACCAGATTTATACCACTGTCTACGAAAATTAAATTGAGATACGCAAATTGCAATCCACACAACCACCATGGTAAATGCTGCAACACCCAATAAATTTTTAAAGATCGTCTCAGGGGCAAACTGCTCTGAAAGCAATCCAGGTATTGCACCAAACATCGTCACAGTAATGGCAACAATCGGTGTTCCTGAAGGAGTAAGCTTTGAAAATATTTTTGGTAATTGATTTTTTACTGAAAGTGACCACATCATTCGTGAAGCAGCAAATAAACCAGAATTGGCAGCCGAGAGTAAAGCCGTAATGATTACAAAGCGGATAATATCTTCCGCATAAGGAATACCAATGTAATTAAACACAGTCACAAAAGGGCTATTACTTACTTCGTTTGCATTCAAACCTGCAAGCTCGAATGGCAATAGCGAAGTAATCACAACAATGGTACCAACAAAGAAAATTAGTAGACGCCAAATGGCTGCATTAATCGCCTTTGGAACAGTTTTTTCAGGATTTTCAGTTTCACCCGCAGCTACTCCGATTAATTCGGTGCCCGAAAAAGCAAAATTAACAATCAGCATGGTTGCAAAGATTGGGAACAATCCATGCGGAAACCAACCTTGAGCGGTTAAATTACTAAATAACGGTGCAGTTTCATGTCCGTGGTAAGGTATAAAACCAAAAATTGCCAACAAACCCAAACCAATAAAACAGATAATCGTAACAACTTTGACAAGTGCCAACCAAAACTCTGACTCGGCAAACAATCGTGTTGAACTAACATTTAGGAAAAAAACCAAGGCACCAAAACATAGTGTCCAAGCCCAAACAGACGTAGAGGGAAACCACTCTCGAACCAGTAAAGCTGCGGCAGTAAACTCGGTTCCTAAAGTCGCGGTCCAAGTTAACCAATAGAGCCAAGTAATCATATAACCTGTGCCCGGACCAATATAGCGACGAGCATACTCACCAAATGATCCTGATTCTGGTACATGTACTGCAAGTTCACCCAGACATAACATCACGGTATAGGCAATTAAACCGCCTAAAAAATAAGAAATAATTGCGCCAATTGGGCCAGCTTGGGAAATTACATCACCCGACCCTAAAAAAAGACCTGTACCTATGGCACCGCCAAGGGAGATCATCACCAAATGTCGAGTACTCATTGCTCGTTTCAAAGGTGCAGAACTTCCATGTTGCGATGCATCATTATTCCGATAATTTAATGATTGCATATAAAAAACTGTAACGACAATTTAGTAAAAAATCATTTTAGGATAAAAAAATAAATATGCAATTATCTTTGAATAGTGAACTTATTTTAAGCAACCCTTTTCTCTTTAAATAAAATAGACAATAAAAACAATTTCTTATAGAAAAACATAGTTATTTATGTATTTTAATTAACCTTATACTATTTCTATAATTTATATATAAGCACAACCCATTTATTTTAAAATATACTATTTATAGGTACCTCTGCTTATATCCACTTTTAATAAGCTAAATATTCGCAGATCAAATGTACTATTTATTTAAATAATGAATTTTAAATTAATATACAAATAAGTTTATGAAAAAATATTTTTTAAGCAAAAAATAAAGCTCAAACCTAAAGGTTTGAGCTTTATTTAACCGCTATAACGTTTTAATAGCTGATTGAGATCAGTTGTTCAGTAGGCTGTATTGAACCTTCTATAAATTCACACATCCCGTGTTCATCACAAGATAAATTCAATTGTTTATAGCTGATTGCAAAAAAATCGGAATATTTTTTGACTACAAATGGGCTCATGTCAGATGTTAAAGGCTCTTCGTACTTAAACAATTTAATGACTTTGCGATCATTCATTCCTAACAAATAAGTTTCGTTATTTAATTCAATGTGAACTACACCAGTGTGTTCAGCCACAATTGGAATCAAATAAGACTTATTTGCCAACAAAACATCTAGAGCATAACTCTCAAACTTTGAATTAATGAGGTTGAAGACCAAAATTGAACCAAAGCTATTCTGTAACCCTTCTGTGTAACTCGCCTCTTGCTGAATTTGTATCTTAATACCCAGTTTTTGAAAGTCTAAATCAGTTGCCTGCTTTGCTTTCATAAGGCTACGAGTAATAGCCTGTTTAAGTGGGTTATCAAAATAACGCTCATCAAGCTGAAAATCATTTTGGCGTAATATTTTAAACAACATGTCGTCATGATGCGAAAGAACATGTGTAAGTACATTACGGAAATAAAATTTACTTTGCTTTTTGACCTTGCGAACTTGTTGATAAAAATAAATTTCATCAAAGTCATGTTCAATAAAATCATGCAATAAACTTGAACTTGCTAATACTGACAATGCTTCATGACCAGTAAATGGCAAATGAATCGTATGTAAGCTTGGCAACAACGCTTTTATTTTTAGGTAATGTTCACGGTCAGTCGAAAAATACGGATCATAAACAATAACGTATTCACGTGCTGCATCCACATCTTGCGGCTGGATCTGCATCTCTTTATTTGCCACAGCATCGAAAAACTCAGCATAGCGTCGATCTTCAACCTGATCAGGATCAATTGAATATTGAGGTACAAATGCAATCACACGGTTCATATTCAATAAATTAGAATATTTGATTGCTGCATAGCCGCCCATTGAACCGCCATAGCCCACAATATTTTTAAAACCCCGAAGAACAGGCGAAATTGTTTTCGCCAGCTCAATCATGCTCGCTTGAGGAAACCATGATTTTTGTTTTGGCATTATTCCAATAACATTGTATTGGTATTTAATTAGGGACTTTTCAGCATTGATAGATAAGCCACTCGCTCGGGTAATCAAATCGCCAAAAGAGAGAACCAATGTATTAGAATCGCCTGGTAAAAAAATGGCTCTAATGTGTTCGTCTTCAAAAATAATTTGCTTATCCATGCTCACACCGAAAGAAAATTTACTCCCACATACAACGTCAAAAATGAAACAAAATAGGTGTTTTGCCAATTTATGATTGCGGAGTATCTTATTTTATAGATGCCAGTCAGATTAAAAAGCGCAAAATATGACACAATCCTTACATCCTGCCGCTCAAAAAGGCTTCAGCTCAGCTGCTGAACTTTATCAGCAAGTTAGACCTAATTATCCCGCAGAAATAGTGAGTTGGCTGCAAAATTGCCTACAAATACAGGAAAACTCTACTGTTATCGATCTTGGATCAGGTACTGGCAAATTCTTACCCTACTTAAAACAAACACATGCAGATGTTATTGCGGTTGAGCCAATTGGCGAGATGTTACAGCAGCTTAAACAAGTTTATCCTGATATTAAAACATTACAGGCTTTTAGCAATGCAACTCCTGTAGCTGACCATGAAATTGATGCCATTATTTGTGCACAATCTTTTCACTGGTTTGACAACTTGGAGACCCTAACAGAAATGTATAGAGTATTAAAACCACAAGGACATTTAGGACTCGTTTGGAATCAACGCGACGAGCGTACGGATTGGGTAAAGGCTTTAGCTGATTTTCTAGTTCCACTTGAAGGAGACACGCCGCGTTATCATAGTGAAAAGTGGAAACGCGTATTTGAACAACAAGATTTTTTCGTATTTGATAGCCTACAAACATTTACTCAGTCACAACACGGCCCTGTCGAACAGGTCGTGAGTAAACGTTTACTCTCTACAAGTTTTATTGCCGCAATGACCGAAAAAGATCAGTTACAACTCAAAGCACAATTTGAAAAAATTGTTTATGATTTTACTGGATTGGGTCCTCAAGATCAGATTGATTTTCCATATGTCACATATGCATATCACTTTCAGAAAAGTACGTTACCCGTTAAATAATTAGTGAATAGGTTTGGTTGAAAGTTATGAAGAAAAAAACACCTCAGGTCATATTAATGTCTTTGCTTTGCTCTAGCCTATTACTTACTGCTTGTAAAAAAGCGGATGAGCCGGCAAAGACTGAGCAAAACTCGGCGACATCATCTACCGATCAGGTCTTAGAAAAACTAAATGAAAGACCTGTTAAAACTTTTCCAGTGACTGCTGATGATCCACACGATATTGCGCTCTTAGAGGATTATGACCGCCGCTTTACAGAAATGAGCGACGAGATGGAAACTGAGTTAGCAAAAATGCATAAAGCAGGCACACTAACAACAGAGTTTGAGCAAAAGCGTACCCTTGATAACGTGCGCTCTGCACTTACCATGTTAAAAGATTTAGATTTAAAAACTGAGCAAGGCCGTTATGTTCAAGGCCTCCTTTATCAATATTGGGAAAACCAAGAAAAACACTATAGTGATAAGCACGCGACTAAAGATGAACAGATCAATAACCTTGCCGACTACTTACAAGCACAAAACCAATTAAAATATTGGAAAGCATCGCAACAAAAGTAATTTCGAAAGACCAATAAAAAGCCTCCATATTCATGAAGGCTTTTTTAAAATTATATATTTTGCTTTTCAACCCAATGAATTGCTTGAACACGGAATAACTCACATGCACCATCGCCTGTATCAGTTGGGGTCAGTGAAGATTTCCAGACTAGGTTTTTATCCTTAATCTCGACAAGGTCACCTTTAAGATAAACCAGATCGCCACGTTTCACCTGTTTAATCTGCTGAGCAATTTGCGGGTTTGCAGGAATGATATGCATGTTCGACACCATCTGGATTGCTTGATCTGCTGGAACAGGTAATTTAGGGATTTTCCAGTTTAAATAACGGTCATATTGTTTCACCGAAATATGACGTGCGATTTCAGGCTGTGCAAACAATCCCCAACTTACCGCATAATCAATAGGTGAAAACTTGGCTTGTTCATCATTTTTATAAACTTTTGAACCCAAGATTCGAAAATTTCCTTGGAAAGGCTGTAATACAGAAATAGATTGGTCTTTTTCTATCGGACTCAAACCATTGGCAATATTATATTCAGCAGAGGTCGATGCAAATGCTGAACTCATGCCAATAGCAGCTAACAAGCCCATCATTAAACTTTGTTTTTTCATCGCTTTAAACCTCGAATATTGCTAGATCAAATTAAAAAGATCTTCAATTTATAGTAGTCCCAAGCCATGAAAAAAAAATCGGTATTTAGTAACAATACAGCTTAATTTCGTCTATTTTTGTGCATTCAAATTTTCTGTTTTAATCTTCTAACTGAATTCTTAAAGTTTCAAAACGAACCTTGCCTTGTTGTACAGCTTGCGCAATGGCCTGCTGACCTTTAGTGAGCCTTGCTCCCCCACTTTTCACATCAAGTAAAATAATATTGATGTCTTCTGCCGTACCATCACCATCACGAAAATCGGTGTATCCATCAAAAATAATATAATCCACTGGATCGCCCATGAATTTCGCATCGCTTGGTAAATACTGAAATTCTGGCAAAATTGGAGCAAATTGTTCTGCCATTTTTCCTTTCAATACCGCACGGCTTGTATTCACACTTCTCTTTTGTGCCTGAGTGAGGGCTTGTTGATGCTCGAGTTCAAGTTCAGCAATATATTGCTCATATTCAGCCTTAATTCGGCCATTACGAGTATTTGATAAAATAAGAGTAGTGATAATAATACCAATACCAGCACCAATAAGCATGGCAAGCCATACAGACATAAATTTTCCTTAAAAAGCACGAATCAAGATTACAGATCTAATCATATCTAAAATAACGAAACAGCTTAAACTTTTGTCAAATGTGAGCATCTCATCCACATAAAAAGATGCTAAGGTATAAAACATAAATAAATGTGCTGCTGAAAATAATTGGATTTATGAAAACGATACTTATAGCAAATCAAAAGGGTGGATGCGGAAAAACCATGACGGCCATTACGTTGGCAACAGCATTGGCACAAAAAGGATATAAAGTAGCATTAGCAGATTCGGACAATCAAAAATCAGCTTTACAGTGGTTAAAACAGCGCCCCGATACCGTCGCAACGATTCAAAGCCTCGACTGGCGACATGAGAAATCAATTGGTGATGCGCCTAAAAATCTGGATTATTTAATTATTGATGCGCCTGGTGCACTTTCAGGTGAGCATGCTGAGCAACTCATTAGTGAAGCTCATGCCATTATTACTCCGCTTCAGCCTTCATTTTTTGATATAGACAGTACTCGCCGCTTTTTAAAGCATTTACAAGATATTAAACGTATTCGCAAAGGCAAAGTACAAATTTTACTTCTCGCTAATCGTGTCAAACCGAACAGTGCCAGCTCAAAAGATATTCAACAATTCTTTGAGAAAATTGAACATGAACCTGTTGCATGGATTGCTGAACGTAGTGCTTATGGTAGCTTAGCGATGCAAGGTTTAAGCGTTTTTGATAAGCCTCAAAAGAACTTTATTACCATCCAAAACCAATGGCAACCCGTTCTAAACAAATTAATTGAAGATAAAGCAGAGTGGTTTTAAATAACTTTTAGTCTCTAAAAAAGGATGTATAGGATTTTTTACAATGCGGCCTTAAAATTTGCCTCAGGTTACTTTTCAGTTAATATGACTTTATTCTATTTAGAAAATTAGAGAAATATTTTTCGTGCATCCATACGCTCCTAATTTACAGCGGGTTTTATTGTTTGGGCTGTTTTTTATTTTGATATTTTTAGGATTTAATATCCTGAAATACTTTATTGTTCCTGTACTTTGGGCTGCCATCATTGCTTACATGACTTGGCCTATTTATTTAAGAATTCAGCATTTTTTTGGAGAAACCCGGAATAGTTTAAACGCAACTCTAATGATTAGTCTGGTCATTTTGGTTGTTGGCGTACCTTTTACCTGCGCTATTTTTATTTTGCAGCATGAAGGGCGCAACTTATATTTTGACTTACAACGTCAGGTTTTTTCAGGTCATTTAAGTGTTCCTGATTTTATACGAGAGCTTCCTTTCGTTGGAAAGGAAATTTCCCGCACACTCAATGAAATAAATACCGACCCTAATAGTACCATTCAGAACATTGCTGCTTGGCTTCAAAGCCATTTAAGTTATGGTCGAATGCTGCTCGGTGAAATTAGTAAAAATGTTGTCAAATTTGGCTTTGCCGTATTTAGCTTATTTTTCTTTTATCGTGATGGTCAACTCATCTTAACTCAGGTGAGTAAAGCCTTGGAAAAAGTAATTGGTCTACGTATCCATCATTATCTTGATACGATTTCAGAGACGACTCGTGCGGTAGTCTATGGCGTGGGTTTAACTGCAATTGCTCAAGCTGTTTTAGCTGGATTAAGTTATTTCGTAGCAGGTGTACCTAACCCAATGGTACTCACCATTGCTACTTTCTTATTAGCTTTAATTCCATTTGGTACA
Source organism: Acinetobacter sp. 161(2023) (assembly GCF_037027805.1). Taxonomy (NCBI): domain Bacteria; kingdom Pseudomonadati; phylum Pseudomonadota; class Gammaproteobacteria; order Moraxellales; family Moraxellaceae; genus Acinetobacter; species Acinetobacter sp. 161(2023). Next base: position 120,005 of record NZ_JAZEYD010000005.1, read on the forward strand.
CCAATTTCCTATTTAGGCGTCGGCCTATGGTTATTCTCTCAAGGACAAACCATGGAAGCAATTGGTGTGATCGTTTGGGGTGTAGTGATTGTCAGTAGCTCAGATAATGTGATTCGACCACTTGTGATTTCTGGTGCCACAAAAATTCCATTCTTATTGATTATGTTTGGAGTATTGGGCGGTATTGCGAGTTTCGGATTAGTAGGTTTATTTATTGGACCTGTAATTCTGGCTATTTTACTGGCAATTTGGCGTGAATGGTTACATGAAACCATTGAACCTGAACCAATGCCTAAAACGACTATGATTTATGATTCTGAGAGTGAATTTTCCAGTGACAAAGAGTGACATAATTTATTTAATTTAAAAATGTTTCTAGATACAAAGTGACTATTTAAATTAACTTGTAGGCTAGACCTGCGTTTGTTTGAATCTAACAATCATATATTTATAAGGACATCCAATCATGCAGATGTTTAATAAAATTGGCGCAGTTTTTGCGCTTACAGCTTTTTTTACGGTTGGCTGTAGTTCAGTCACAAAAACTGTATCTGATACCGCTCAAGCATTAACGACAATGCATACGAAAAAAGTGGTCGATGTAAATGAAGTGACTGCTGCTGGTATTGGTAAAAAATTAGGTACGATTAGCTTTCAAGATAGCGACAAAGGTTTAATCATTACCCCTGCTCTAGCTGATTTACCAAGTGGTACACGCGGCTTCCATATTCATGAAAATGCCTCTTGTGAACCAGCTGTAAAAGATGGGAAAGCTGGTGCTGCTTTAGCTGCTGGTAGTCACTACAACCCGAATCAAGCCCCTCATCACGGTACTCCAACGACTGGCCATTTAGGTGATTTACCTGCTCTAGTGGTCGATAATACTGGTGTTGCAACGACTGCTGTAATCGCACCTCGATTGAAACTTGCTGATCTTCAAGGTCGAGCTATTATGATTCATGCGGGTGGTGATAACTACTCAGACTCCCCTCTACCTCTTGGCGGTGGCGGAGCACGAATTGCATGTGGTGTGATTAAATAATTTATGTCTTTTTCAAATTGTGGGTATCTAAAAAGATATCCACAATTTTGTTAATTTATTGATCGTTACAACTTGGTTTAAGCCTAATAAAATCTTAAAAAATGACTGACTTTTGTAGATAAAAAGAATAATATTTTTGAAGTAATAAAAATTTAAAGTTACATACTGCTTTCTCACGTATTCTCTAATTTAGAACAAAAGCCGTGAACTATCTGACCCAAATATTTAATAGTTTTAAGACAAACTCCATTTTAATTTATTGCCTGCAAATTTTGATTGTACTCACAGGCACAACTTTAGGTTTACTTTGGCTAGGCCATAACGAACTCATCGTTCCTGTGACTTTAGGCGCGATTGCGGCAGCATTAACTGACTTTGATGATCGCTTAAGTATTCGATTACGTAACTTGGTTTATGTCTGCCTCCTCTTTTTTACAGTCAGCAGTATTCTTGGCTTTTTAGCTCCCTACAAAATTTTCTTTATTTTATATCTTTCTATTTCTAGTGCTTTTTTCATTTTATTAGGGGCGTTAGGGCAACGTTATGCCACAATTTCGTTTGGCACTATTTTGCTTTCCATTTATAGCATGTTCGGTTTAGGCGAATATGCTCATTGGTATCAACAACCTACCTACTTTGTTTATGGTGCTTTGTGGTACGGTTTCACTTCTATTTTATTTTTTATTATTAAACCGACGCTTCCCTTACAAGATAAGCTCTCACAAATTTTTAAAGAAATTTCTGTGCTACTGCAAGCAAAAGCACGTTTGTTTGATCCCGACAATAAAGAGAATGTTGAACAGCTTTTATATGAATTGTCTTTACAAAATACGCAAGTTGCTCAAAGTTTAAATCAAATACGTAGTTCCCTACTCACTCGGCTCAAGGCTTCTAGAGTCAGTAATAAAAGTATTTATTGGCTAAACCTGTATTTTTTTGCGCGGGACATTCACGAACAAGCGACTTCAAATTATTTACATTATGAACATATTCAACAGAACTTTAGCCGTAGTGATCTTATTTTCCGTTTTCAGAAAAATCTACGCCTACAAGCACAAGCCTGTCAAGATCTAGCTCAGTGTATTTTGCATAATCGACCATTTCAGCCTTCACAAGAAAGCCAGACCGTATTGAACCATTTGGAAAGTTCTTTAAAGGACTGGATACAGCAACACCCACAAAACTTTGAAGTTAAAAACTTAAGACTTATTTTTGATAATTTAAAAGGAATGCACGAACAATTTGAACAACTACAATATGCACAGCCCTTCCCTGAAAATAATACCCAAACAAGACAAGAACACTTAAATTTACTTGATGATGATATTCAAGGGTTTTCAGATCTTGTTTTAAAAATTCGTCAGCAACTGACTCCTCAATCGGCCCTATTTAGACATGCCATACGAATTGCAGTTGTGTTTGTCGCAGGCTATGCCATTTCACTATTACCCTTTGCCCGACACGGTTACTGGATTTTGCTCACTAGTTTATTTGTTTGCCAAATTACATACTTTGCGACTAAAAGTCGTTTAAAACTTAGAACAATTGGCACCTTACTCGGCGTTTTATTTGGTATTCCTATTTTGTACTTTGTTCCAAGTATTGAAGGCCAACTTATTCTTACTATTATTTGTGGAGTTAGCTTTTTTTACTTGCGCCAGAAGAAATATGCGTTGGCAACACTCATGGCAACCTTAATGGTATTGCTTATTTTCAACCTAAAAGGCGCAGGCTACAGCATTATTTTACCTCGTCTGATAGATACGCTGTTAGGCTGTTTTATTGCATGGCTTGCCGTAAACTTTATTTGGCCTGATTGGAACTTCCGCAATATTCCCAACAATATTAAGAAAAGTAGCAAAGCGACATTAGATTATTTCAATGTGATTGTTGAGCAATATCAATATGGCAAAAATCAGGATATTGAATATCGTAGAATTCGTCGCGCTGCACATAACGCACAAATTGAGCTGTCGAATATGATTTCGAGCTTGAGTGCTGAACCCAACCCGAAACCAGAGCTGATTCATTACGCCTTTCGTTATCTAGTGTATAGTCATAGCCAGTTGAGTTATGTCGCAGCATTAGGCAGCCAAAGACAAAAGATTGAGGATCAACAGGTATTACAGCTCTTACTGGATTGTCAGCAAATTCTTAAGCAGAGTTTATTAGAACAAGCTTCTGTTGACTTTAATTTTCTTGAGCAAACTTTAAAACAAATTCAAAACCTAACAACTCATGAGCACTTTTCAGAAAGCTACACTCTCGTCTTAAAACAAATGAGCTTACTATTAGAAACCTTACCTGAACTCTTAACGTTAAAAGGCAAACTTTTAGAACAAGAGATTAAATAGCTATAACACTTTATTGAGGATAAAAATGTACTTTCCAAAGATTTATAAATTTCTTTCTGCCACTTTTTTATTGCTGAGTAGCACATCATATGCATTTGAAATAAATGATTTAAAAAAGATTATAGAGTGTCAATCAGATCAAAAAACTTATACCAGTTTTGCTTCTGAATATGATGAAAATTTATCAGCGCTTGGCTTTAAAAGAATTGAAGATTCAGACCAACCTTTCATTTATTTATATAAAACTAATCAACCCATTGAACTGTTTGGTTTAAAGACAAACGAAATTGCCCTAGCTGGCCAAGGTATAACTGCCGTTTTTCGTAATGTAAATATTCAACAACTTTCAAAGAAATTTAATATTCCTCAGCATCCAGACTTTAAAACATTACCTTTTTTTAGAGGTGTTCGTACAGTCAAGACAGAACCCGCAACAGCAGATTCTTTTACTATTTATCATAATATCAATTTATCAGAAATGACCGGAAAAAGTCCGATGACCTTATTAGGTTGTACCTATGAAACAGACCGCGAAGAAATGGAAAAAATGTTAAAAGAATAGTTAAAAAAATACCGGAATATAAATTCCGGTATTTTTTATCTAGTTATTACCTTGTTGTTGTCGCTCTTGCATTTCCTGCTTTAAAGCACTTCGCGGTTGAGTAAACCAAAGAACAATAAAGGTAAATGCAGATAATACAAAGGCCCATAAATGAAATTGTGTATAGAGATAACGCACCAACTCAATCATTGCAAAGAAACTCATCATCAATAGCATCGAAACTGCCGCTGCAACAGTTCCTTTTGACACTTCAGATGACATGAGTGCAAAGCGATATAAGACTGAAAAGCTAATTCCCTCACCAAAACAGATGAGTGTCATGCCTGTAAGCAAACAAGGAATTAAATAGGTTGGCCAAACTACACCTAATATTAAAATGAGTGTTCCAATCAGCATAATCGGTAAACCAATCAGGATGGTTTTACCTAAAGCGAGACGGTCAATAATTTTAATTAAAACAATATTCCCGAGAATGAGACCAAGAAATACTGGAAATTGAGCCAAGCCATATTGCACACTGGTGAGCTTTAATTCATCTACCAAAATGATTGGAGATAAAGCAATCCAAAGCATTAAAGGCATGCCCACCAACGGTAAAGCAAGACTTAAGCCTAAAAAACGGCGGTTAGTGAACACCTGTTTAAAATCATCAAAAAGATAACTAAAAGGTTGTCGAGTTACACTGGCCTGCTGACTTGGCATCTGTTTTTTCAAACCGACCCAACTGAGTAATGCCAATACAGCGATAGCGATAAAGCCCCAATGCCAAGACACATAATCAATTAAAAAGGCTCCAAGTACTGGCCCCAACAATGGTGCAAGTAACGAGATATTTGCCATGAGTGCCATAACTTTAATTGCATCACGCTCAGCAAAACTCTCTTGAATAGCAGCATAACCCACTGCGGAAATTACACTTAGACCAATACCTTGTAAAAATCGTAATGCCAGAAACTGTTCTATTTGACGCGTTAGTAAAATTAAAAAGCAGCATAGAGCAAAGAATAAAACCCCTGCTAGCAGTACTTTTTTACGTCCGATACGATCCGACAATGGCCCAAGTAACCACGCAACCGTAGAGCCACCTAATAAATAAAATGACATTGAAGATGGTGCCCAAGTTGCACTTACACCAAAATCTTCAGTAATTGCCAACATTGCTGGCTGAATAAGATCATTACCAATATAAACCGCAAATTCAAATAGCACTAAGGCCAAAGGAAACATCAACGTTGTACGGTTCAACGTTGTCGTTTGAATATTTTTCATGAGTTGTACACTTCAAAATAGCGGCCATATGTCTCTATGACTACATATAAAATAGAATGTAGTCATGACGATGACAGTATGGTCTATCAATCTTTAGATAAGTTTTTATATGCAGTGAGAATGCATGTTTAGAATGTGAAACACCGTATTCACAAGGTGTTTAATAAAAGAAAAAATATATGACGTGAGATTCGGTAATTTTTACCAATTGGCACAATTGCCGAGCGCAACAATAGCACTTTTTAAATTGATCAGCAATCATGCAATTTCAAGAAGCTTAAATTTCAGTTTTTTGCACTAAAAGACCCACAAATTCCTGTTGTGCACAAACTCAAAGTTATCCACATATTCGATAAAAAATTAAGCATTAAGGACAAGGATTAACTTGAAAGTCTGGGATTTCCTGCCCTTTCGTACATTGATAAGTTTGCTTTTTATTGACAATTTTCCAGACTTGCTGGTCTCGCTTTAATAAATATTCTGTACGGACTTTTGTTATCGCATCTTCGCTCGGATCTGTCTGTAAAATAGTGACCTGAGCATTAGAGGGATCATCGGCAGCATTCATTTGCTGTGAAATATCCAAATTGTTTGCATCATTTAAAAGATCCGGCTGATCAAGTAATACTGCTTGTATCGGACTATCCGCAAGTTGGGCAGAAGAATTTTTCGCTGGAGTACACGCCGTTAGCGTTACAAGGCTAAAAGCAATCAGCAAACTCATTTTTCTCATACGTGATCTCTTAGATTTACCCAAACTTAATGCTAAAGACTACAAATACTTTTTTCCGTTCAACATTGTAAAGGGATTTATAAATATAAAGCTTTTCTTCAAAGCAAATAACTCAGAATGAGATAGCAACCCAATATTATTGATTTTTAGTCAACAATATTTTTCAAATTCATGCATTTTTCAACAAGAGTAAATTCCGTAAAGTACACATCAAATTTAGGAATTTAATTAGAGTGACTCCCATGAGTAAGATTTTAGTGATTAATGGTGCCAAACAATTTGCACATTCAAATGGTGAATTAAATGACACATTAACCACACTCGCAACGACCCATCTCACGGAACTTGGCCATGAAGTTCAAATGACCCGTGCCGATAGCGATTATGATGCCGAAAATGAAGTTGAAAAATTCTTATGGGCAGATATCGTTATTTACCAAATGCCAGGTTGGTGGATGGGCGCGCCTTGGACAGTTAAAAAATATATTGATGATGTATTTACTGTAGGTCATGGTTCACTTTACGCAAATGATGGTCGTAGTCGTTCTGATGCATCAAAAAAATATGGTTCCGGTGGTTTAATTCATGACAAAAAATATATGCTGTCATTGACTTGGAATGCACCGATGGAAGCATTTGATGATGCAGATCAGTTCTTCCACGGCGTAGGTGTAGATGGTGTTTATTTACCATTTCATAAAGCTAATCAATTTTTAGGCATGAGCACATTACCGACTTTTATTGTAAACGACGTGATTAAAATGCCTGACGTTAATAGTTATGTAAAAGAATATAAAGCACACTTGAACACTGTATTTGCAGCAGCTTAATAAGGAAAAATCCATGCTAACCATTATTGCAGAAATTCGCACCAAATCAGCTGGACAGCATCGTCAAAACGTATTGGATGCTTTTCAAAAAATTATTCCAACGGTTTTAGCAGAAGATGGTTGTCATGGTTATGAACCTTTGATTGATCATATATCGGATGCGAGCTTTCAAACTAAAGAGCCGGACACGATTGTGATGTTAGAAAAATGGGCAAGCGTTGCTCATCTTAAGGCACATTTGGCTACACCTCATATGCAAGCACATCATGAAGCAGTTAAAGATGATGTCATTGATGTCAAAATTAAAATTTTAGAAAGCGGCGTATAATTTAGCCCATAAAAAAAGACGATATATTTATCGTCTTTTTTGTTTTTAAGAACAAAGCTGTGTTTGGAATCCTCTAGAGCCTTTGCCTCTCGCACACTGATAGCTTTTTTGCTTATTCTGCAATTGCCATTTTTCATCGACTAATTTAAATGCATATTCTGTTCGAATGGCAGAGACAGAGTCATCCATTAAACCTGTTTGAATGACAACAATACGAGAAACAGTTGGAGATTCTACACGATTAAACACTTGCTGAACTGAAGTATTATTATGCTCTTTTGCAATCTCTGGTTGAGCTTTAAGTACTTGTTGCATCGGAGTTTCCGAACCTACAAAAGGAATTAACTTACTGGTCGTCGCACAACCAGTGAAAAGTCCAGCACAAAGTGCTGAAATCAAAAATAAGCGTTGCATCTTTATCACCAAAACAAAAGGCATAGCTTTATGATGCTATGCCTTTGTTGGTTACTCTGTAGAAACTATGTAGTTCTACAAAATAGATCTATTTAAAGATCAAATAATTTACCTGGGTTCATCAAACCATTCGGGTCAAATACTTTCTTCAAAGCTTTCATATATTCAATTTCTTCAGCTGAACGTGAATATTCCAAATATGGCTTTTTCGTCATCCCAACACCATGCTCGGCAGAGATTGAACCATCGTATTTTTTCACGGTATCAAACACATATTTATTCACAACCTGACACTTCGCAAAGAACTCATCTTTGGTTAAGTTTTCAGGTTTTAAAATATTTAAGTGCAAGTTGCCGTCACCGATATGACCGAACCAGCAAATTTCAAAATCAGGATAGTTCTCTTGAACAATTGCATCAATCTCACGAATAAACGCAGGTACATGAGTGATTAATACTGAAATATCATTTTTGTATGGAATAAACGGCGCGATTGATTCAGAGATATCTTCACGTAAACGCCATAAACTTTCGACTTGGTCAAGGCTCTGGCTCATTACACCATCAAGTACCCAACCCTGCTCCATACAATGCTCGAAAATTTCCATCGCTTTATCGATAATTGGCTCATATGGCGCTTCAAACTCAAGCAATACATAGAATGGACATTGAGTTTCAAATGGGCGTTGTACATGTCCATGATCTAAAACTTTTTGCATTGCAAGTTCACCAAAGAACTCAAATGCTGTTAAATCGATATCTTTTTGGAAAGCATGTAAGACAGGCATTACTGCATCAAAATCAGGAACACCTAAAACTAAAACTTGTAAGTTTTGCGGTTGACGCTCAAGTTTAATTTCTGCTTCAGTCACTAAACCTAATGTACCCTCACCACCAATAAACAAATGCTGCAATGCATAACCAGTTGCATTTTTAACCATACCTTTGTTTAAACGTAAAATATCGCCTTTACCAGTGACAACGGTTAAACCAAGCACCCAATTACGTGTCATGCCGTATTTAATGACTTTAATACCGCCAGCATTGGTACCGATATTACCGCCAATCTGGCTAGAACCCGCTGATGCGAAGTCAACCGGATAATACATCCCTTGTTCTTCAGCATAATTTTGCAATTGTTCAGTCACAACACCAGCTTGTACTCGTACCATACGATCTGCTGGGAAGAACTCAAGAATCTGGTTCATTTTGTCCATGCTAATGACAATTTCACCATTAGTTGCTACCGCACCCGCAGAGAGACCAGTACGACCACCTGACGGGGTAATTGCGATATTAAACTGGTTCGCAAGCTTTACAACTGCCTGAACTTGTTCAGTGGTCGATGGAAAAACGATGACCGATGGGTTCGGATTAAAATGCTTGGTATGATCTTTACCCCAGTTTTCGAGACTATCAGCATCGGTTTTAATACGGTTTTCACCAACGATTGCTGTTAATTGGGTGAGTAACTCAGGTGTTAAAGCGACTGGAGCATTCATCGTTTGCAGACCTAGCAAGAAATAAACTATGGTGGGACTATGACTTCATATTTTCAGGGTTTTCACCTGAGCAAAGCCATAATGATCATTCGCACATATGATCAAATGATCATATGTGCGAATGATCATTTGTATTCTACATGTATCCGCACAAGCGATAAAGTTCAGAATAGAGATACTGTCACTACAAAACATGTTTAACGTAAATAAATGCTTTTCTATAAGACTTTCAGAGAAAAATCGCATTTAAATCCCATACGAAACATATTTTAAAGTACTCACAAGCCATAAATAGAAGTGATTAGACATAGATAAAATTGCCATAAGACGATGGCGCAAACGAAATATCTATAGTACCGACCATTATGTTATGATAGCGCCACCAAATTTGGCCTTTGTAGCGGAGCCGTAATGAGCCAACATCTTTCACTACCTAAAGATAAAATCCGTTTCCTTTTGTTAGAAGGCGTTCACCAAAACGCAGTCGATACTCTAAACGCTGCGGGTTACACCAATATTGACTATCGCAAAACTGCTCTTGAAGGCGAAGCGCTAAAAGAAGCTGTTAAAGATGCTCACTTTATTGGTATTCGTTCGCGTACCCAATTGACTGAAGAAATTTTCGAAGCTGCAAATAAATTGATCGCAGTGGGCTGTTTCTGTATCGGAACAAACCAAGTTGATCTTAAAGCAGCAATGGCACGTGGTATTCCTGTATTTAACGCACCGTATTCAAATACGCGTTCGGTTGCAGAACTTGTACTTGCTCAAACGATTCTTCTTCTTCGCCGTGTTCCTGAAAAATCGGCGGCTTGTCATCGTGGTGGTTGGGATAAGTCTGCTGTCGGTTCTTTCGAAACTCGTGGCAAAACTTTAGGTATTGTAGGTTACGGTTCTATCGGTTCTCAGCTTTCTGTTCTTGCTGAAAGCTTAGGTATGCATGTGATTTATTACGATGCAGTGACTAAATTACCAATGGGTAATGCTCGTCAAGTTGGTTCGTTAGACGAACTCTTAGCGACTGCTGATGTCGTTACATTACATGTGCCTGATGTTCCATCTACACGCAACTTCTTCACTAAAGCACAATTTGCAAAAATGAAAGAAGGTGCAATCTTCCTAAATGCTGCACGTGGTACATGTGTAGTAATTGAAGATTTAGCAGATGCTATCAAATCTGGTCATATTGCTGGTGCAGCAGTTGACGTATTCCCTAAAGAACCAAAAGCAAATGGCGAAGAGTTTGTTTCTCCACTTCGTGGCTTAGACAATGTGATTTTGACTCCTCACGTTGGTGGTTCAACCATGGAAGCACAAGCAAACATCGGTTTAGAAGTTGCAGAGAAATTTGTTGCTTACTCTGACAAGGGTATGACGCTTTCTGCGGTAAACTTCCCAGAAATCGCGTTACCATTGACTGCTGGTCAACACCGTTTATTGCACATCCACAAAAACGTACCGGGCGTATTGTCTAAAATCAATAACTTGTTTGCTGAACAAGGCATCAACATTTCTGGCCAAACACTCATGACTAAAGGTGACATCGGTTACCTCGTAATGGACGTTGACGCTTCTGCTTCTCACGAAGCTTTAGATATGTTGCATGAAGTTGAAGGTACAATTCGCGTACGCGTATTGTTCTAATACGAACTGTAAATTTAAAAGCCACAGCATTGTCTGTGGCTTTTTTATGGGCATTTACATTATCATGTGAAAAGTATACCAATCGATCAAATAATAAAATGTCCAGTTCGAACCAGAAATCTCAGCTACATGCGTTGGGTTTTCTTATTCTCGCTATGCTGAGCGTACAAAGCAGCGCATCTTTAGCTAAATTTCTGTTCCAGAGCTTTCCTGTCCTTACCGTTTCTGCAATGCGCTTATGCTTAGGTGCAATTATTCTTGCCTTTATTTTTAGAATTTGGCGAATTAATTTTAGTCAGGTCCGCTGGAAAGCTATTTTAGCTTATGGCTTTGCTCTTGCAGGAATGAACGCACTTTTTTATCTGTCAATTGAACGGTTACCTATTGGTATTGCAGTTGCTTTTGAATTTATTGGTCCCTTAAGTGTAGCCTTATACCATGCACGCCAGAAATATGATTTTGTCTGGGTCAGTTTAGCGATTGTTGGCCTCATTTTACTTTTCCCTTTCAATCAGGCCCATAGTCTGGATTGGATCGGAGTATTATTTGCGGTTAGTGCTGGCGCATGTTGGGCACTTTATATTATTGCTGGACAGAAACCGTCAGGTATATCAGGCAATCACACTGTGTGTTTAGGAATGAGTGTGGGTGCCTGCATATTATTCCCCATTACTTTGTTCTCAGGCTCAATAGGGCAAGTTATAGAGCTCCCCAATCTTTTCTATTTTATTGGTTTGGCAATTTTAGCCAGTGCATTACCGTTCTCTTTAGAAATGCTAGCCCTACGTAATTTAACGCCCTTAAGTTTCGGAACCTTGATGAGCCTAGAACCCGCAGTTGCTGCACTTTCTGGTTTTATCTTTTTAGGTGAATATTTGTTATGGAACCAATGGTTGGCACTTGCAACAATTATTGTAGCTTCTGTCGGTTGTACCATAACTACCCAAAAAGCACGTCTGGAACGTGAAAAAACAGTAAGTTAAATCAACTAAAACTGTGAGTTAAAATATGGCATTCGCTATAATTGATCATTGTTATTTTTAAATAATATTAGATGAGGCCCTAGGGTATTTCCATGCAGAATCTTCCCATTATTGCTGTGCTCTATATGATTCTGTCGATGGTCTCATATCAAATCAGTGCTTCTTTTGCTAAGCAGCTCATTGCCATATTAGACCCTCTCACCGTTACAGCTTTAAGGTTGAGCTTTGCAACGATTATTGTCGCGATCATGTTCCGTTCATGGAAAATCTGGTCGCGCTTACCCTATTTAAAATGGCGTGATTTATTGATGTACTCTGCGTCTTTGGGTCTCATGAATATTTTATTTTATACGTCGCTTGGTAAGTTACCTCAAGGGATTGCCGTCGGCTTAGAATTTATTGGTCCATTAGGTCTTGCTCTACTTTCAATTAAACAAAAGAGTGACTACATTTGGGTAGCTTTTGCAATGTTAGGTATTGCTCTCATGGTTCCTTGGCAAGACTCAACACAGTACCACTTTTCCTATGTCGGTGCTGCTTGCGCGCTAGGTGCTGGATTTTGCTGGGCCTTCTATATTTATTTTGGTCAGAAAGTTGTGACCCAAAATATAGGGATGCATGCTTTAACCATTGGGATTGGATTATCTGCCCTGACCTTACTACCAATAGGCATCTGGCATAATGCTCCTGCATTACTTGAAACGCAGTATTGGGGTAAAGCTTTACTCATTGCTGTCTTAGCGACCGCTATTCCATATGCACTTGATTTAATGGCACTCAAACAACTCACTAAATTAACTTACGGCACCCTAACGAGTTTAGCACCAGCATTGGCAGCATTAACGGGTTTCTTATTACTTCACGAAGAAATCAGCATGCTGCAATGGGTGGCTTTAGCTTGTGTAATGCTGGCATCGATTGGGGTAACTTTAAGAAGTACTAAAAAAGTAGCATAGTTAAATACTATTGCTGCTTTTTATACTTTTTATATTCCTTTAAATATTTATTACCCAGCGTCTCTTTTTCACTGTCTTTAAGAATTTTTCCTGCTTGTTGGAAAAATTTTTGCTCTTCTTCTTTTAAATGGTGATGGACTTTTTCGCTCAGCTGTTTGGCAGTTGCTAACCAGCTTGGGCTACTCATATCCGTTTTTTCAAGCTGTTCGACCAACTCATCCATTTCATGATGCTCAGATAAAGCATGTCTTGTAATATCTAAACCCACATCATCAAACATTAAAGGAATATATAAATAACGGTCTTCGGCAACTGAATGGGCATACAATTCATTTTTTAATGCATCAAATAATTCTTTTCTTTCTTCGGTTAAACCATGTGTCTGAATAAGTTGTTCAGAAAGGTTTCGTTGATTTTCATGGCTTTCTCTTAATGCTTCGAAAATATTCATTCTCTTCCTCATTTTTTAGCTAAAAAATCTTTTTTATTTCAAGGTTTATCATACGTTGAAATTTATAATGCTTAAGTAGCTTAAAATGAGACTATTTTTTACACAGTTTTCTTTCTAGTAAATTTCTGTAATTATTTTTATATTTATGATTTTGAATGGCATCATAAAAAGTATGAACTTCGCCTCCTAATCAGTTCATACTTTTCGAAATATTTAGCCTGTTACAAACATTTGATAGCCCAAACGGCAAATCAGGATACTCACCAAAATTAAAAAGATAATACGAACAAATCCACTACCGTATTTAAGCGCGGTACGTACCCCAACAACAGAACCAAGCACGTTTGCAACTGCCATCATTAGACCAATATGCAAAATAGCGTGACCTGTCGGAATGAGGAAACTCAGAGCAGCTAAATTCGTCATAAAGTTACCGATTTTTGACAAAGCTGAAGCATGTAAAAAATCGACTTGTAAAAAACGAATAAAGAAGAAAATAAAGAAACTGCCCGTACCCGGACCAAAAATACCGTCATAAAAACCGATCGCTAAACTACCTATACCAGCCAAAATCAGCATTTTATTAGTAATTTTTTGCTCAGTGTGAACCTGTCCGAAGTTCTTTTTAACTAGCGTATAAACGGCAATCACAATCAACATCACGAACACGAAAGGTCGTAATACAGATTGAGGAATTAACGATAAACAAGCAGCACCAGCAAATGAACTAATCAGCGCACAAACAGCAATGACTGCTAAAAGCTTCCATTGCAACTTTACTCTTTTCGCAAAAGTATAAGCAGCCGATGCAGTACCAAAAATGGATGAAACTTTATTGGTACCAATTACGGTAGCAGTCGACATGTTAGGAAAAGTGCTCATGATCCCGGGAATCTGGATGAGTCCACCACCACCCACAGCAGCATCAATTGCTCCAGCAGTAAACGCAAAAAAGATCAAACTTAGGATAACGTCCCATTCCATGCCCATGCTCTATACTCTACATCTACTACAAATTTAAGATACGCTTAGGTACCAACCGTTTTTTATCGGTAATCTCAGCTAAGCCTAAACAACGCTCACCCGAAAAAACCAAAACTTCTGCTTCTGCAGAATGCTCAATATTGCTTTCTAAACCGTTGCAAAAATACTTTTCACGCCCTTCAGGCACCTGAATTTTTAAGAAATGATCAACTGGAGCATAAACTGGAAGTAGCAATGCTTCTCTTTGCTCTTCTGTCAGACTTTCCAGATATTCAATGGTATAACTCGGAATAAGCTCAAAATGTCCTGTTTGAGTCCGGTTTAGCATCGTTAAATGCCCACCACAGCCAAGTGCCTCACCAATATCTTCACCCAGTACACGAATATATGTTCCTTTAGAACACGTTACATCCAAAGTGATACTATTTTCAGTAAATTCAATGAGCTCTAAGGCATAAATTGTGATTGGACGTGCTTCACGCTCAATCTCGATACCTTTTCGGGCAAGCTCATATAACGGCCTGCCTTCTTTTTTCAAAGCCGAGTACATTGGCGGAATTTGTTGAATATCACCTCTAAATTTTTCTAAGGCTTGTTCAATAAGCTCTTGGCTGAGCACAGGAACAGAGCGCTCCTGTAGAATTTCCCCTTCCACATCACCTGTCGTTGTGGTTTGTCCCAATCGAACGATGGTTTGGTAGCGCTTTGTTGAGTCCAGCAAATAGTGTGAGAACTTGGTGGCCTCTCCTAAACAAATCGGGAGTAAACCTGTCGCCAATGGGTCTAAAGCCCCTGTATGACCTGCTTTTTGGGCGCGATATAACCAACGCACTTTTTGCAAAGCCGCATTTGAACTGAGCCCTAATGGTTTATTTAATAGAAATACACCACTAATATGGCGACGAGAAATTTTTTGATTTTTTGTCGTCATTTTTATTGGAACACAAAGCTAGAAAAAAGTGCCGACATGTTAGCAAATTCGGCAAGATATTTTCACAATATTTAGGTGCCTTTTCACTTATTTTATGGCACATTAATGATCGAGTAAAAAAACAACAAATTAAAACTTAAGGAAGATATCTTTATGCACGGAATGCAGAAGAAGGTATTGTGGTGTGTGCTCGGATTTTTTATTTTGAGCCTCATTGCATGTGTATATTGGTTAAGCCCTGACTCAAAAAACACATCAGCCCAAGTCAGTGAAAATACAGCTCAAAACTTAGCATCAGCCCCATCCACAGATCATTCATCGTTAAATGAAGATGCTTATCATAGTAAAAGTCAGCAAGACACTGAAGTTAACTGCCAGTTAAAAATTGATAGTTCCCAGCATTTAGTCGTTAACAGTCAAACACGCGACTGCTTTGAATATTTTATTACTCAATATGGCGAAAATGATTTAGAACAAATCAAAAATCACTTTGGGAAATTTATTCAAGGCCAATATCTAGAGCCAGCTCGTTCACAGATTATGGATTTATGGACCCGTTATTTAAAATATCGTGAACAGCTTGCTCAAATCCAAGCACCGTCAGCAAAACAACAAGATAAAAATTATTTTCAAAAGATCTTTAATTCAATTCAGGATATAAGAAAACGCTTCTTTTCGACCTCTGAAATTGAAGGACTCTTCTCTAACGAAGATATCTATCAGAACTATACGCTAGATCGAATGCAGATACTTGAAGACTCTTCTCTAAGTGAAATTGAAAAAGCACGAAAACTTAAAGAACGTTTTG
The DNA here is from genome assembly GCF_037027805.1 of Acinetobacter sp. 161(2023). Classification (NCBI taxonomy): domain Bacteria; kingdom Pseudomonadati; phylum Pseudomonadota; class Gammaproteobacteria; order Moraxellales; family Moraxellaceae; genus Acinetobacter; species Acinetobacter sp. 161(2023). The sequence goes on from NZ_JAZEYD010000005.1 coordinate 135,796, forward strand.
AACAACTTCCAGAAGACTGGCAACAAAACCTGCAAGAACTTTCTAAACTTGATGATTTACATACACTGACCAAACAAATTAAAGCTCGTAAGGGTTCAGCAGAAGAACTTCGGCAAATGCGTACAGCACTTGTTGGAGCCGAGGCGACTCAACGATTAGAAACTTTAGATACAGAGCGGAATGCTTGGCAACAAAGGGTCAACAGTTATCTGGGTGGAAGAGATGAAATTCTTAAAAGTAACATGAGTGATAGCGCCAAAAATCAAGCTATTCAACAGTTACGCCAACAACAATTTAACTCATCACAAGAACAACTAAGACTTCGAACTTTTGAAACTGTGCATGATCAGGGAGGTGAACTGCCATTTAATTATTAAGCCTTTCCTTTTGGGAACTGGCTAAACATTCACTAGCAGTAAGAAGCTGCTTTTCATACAAAATAAAAATAGTGAGTAAAAAATGAAAAGGAAGTTAATGTTTTTCTGCGCTGCAATGCTCTCAGGACTGAGTATTTCAGCGGCCCATGCAACAAATGCTGAACAAGTTAAAAGCTCGTTCGTATATTCATCTTACGCACAAACAAAATATCCAATGGTTTTTAACCACGGTATGGCTGGCTTTAGCCGAGTTGGAACAGATACCCTTGGTCTCGATTACTGGTACCAAATTCTTCCTGATCTTGCTCGTAATGGAGGAAATGTCTGGGCTACAAGAGTCTCACCATTTAACTCAACAGAAGTGCGTGGAGAACAACTTGCACAGCAAGTAGAAGAGATTATTGCCATTACTGGCAAGCCTAAAGTCAATTTAATCGGTCATAGCCATGGGGGTCCAACAATTCGCTATGTAGCCGGTATCATGCCAGAAAAAGTTGCCTCACTTACCACGATTGGTGCACCTCATAAGGGATCACCAATGGCAGATGTTATTCTGAACGTTGAGGGTACTCCTCTTTCAGGCTTGGCAACGTTAGTAAACTGGTTTTCAGCAGCAATTACTTGGGCAGGAGGCCTAGATCCGACTAGCTATCCGCATGACTCCTTAGCAGGCGCCCATAGCTTATCAACTAAAGGTTCAGCTCAGTTTAATGCTCAATTCCCTATGGGTGTACCCACCACTTCTTGCGGAGAAGGAACATACCAAGAGAAAGGTATTTATATGTATTCTTTCTCTGGAAATAAAGCTCTGACTAATCCATTAGATCCATTTGATATTGCCCTTACAGGCAGTAGTTTAGTGGTCGATCCGTTTGGTGATAATGATGGACTTGTTTCTCGATGCAGCGCCAAATTTGGCAAAACAATTCGTGATGATTACAACTGGAATCATTTAGATGAAGTCAATCAAGTACTGGGAATACGTTCTATTTTTGCCTCAGATCCTGTCTCGGTTTACCGTCAACATGCAAACCGTTTAAAACTACAAGGACTATAGTTTTTAAACAAAAAAAATGCGCCAAAAGGCGCATTTTTTTACTCGGTATAAGCTTACGCTTTACGAGCTGGTAATTTTTCACGAATACGTGCAGCTTTACCAGACAAGTCACGGAGGTAGTAAAGTTTAGCACGACGAACGTCACCACGACGTTTCACTTCGATTTTAGCAACGATTGGAGAGTGAGTTTGGAATACACGCTCAACACCAACACCGCTAGAAATTTTACGAACTGTAAATGCAGAGTTTAAACCACGGTTTTTCTTCGCGATTACAACACCTTCAAATGCCTGAAGACGCTCACGCTCACCTTCTTTTACTTTAACTTGGACAATAACAGTGTCACCAGGAGCAAAAGCAGGGATATCAGTTTTTAACTGTGCATTTTCAATAATTTGAACTAAAGGATGTTTACCACTCATTGTGGGAATCTCCAATATGTGCGGAGTCAGAAGAGGTCTGAGGTTCCGCTGGGGATAGAGGCTAAAACGCATATCAACCCGTTTATCTTTCCCTTTACGACAACATGTCTATAAAGAGCCTTAGAATATACATGAAACTATTCATTAAATAGAATCATGCTTTAACTCGAAGCATTGCTTCTCGTTTTGTTGCAGAACTTTCGTTCCCGAGAATAGCGGTTAAGAATTACCACCATCCCCTTTAGCATCTTTTAGCCATTTTTTCTGCTGCTTATTCAACTCTACTTTTTCAGCCAACTCTGGTCGACGTTCTAAAGTTCGTTGATACCGCTGCACAAAACGCCACTTTTCGATATTGCCATGATGTCCAGATTTTAAAACTTCCGGTACATCCAGCCCCTCAAAATGGTCTGGCTTTGTATATTGTGGACAATCTAAAAGACCATCAACAAAAGAATCTTGTACTGCTGACTGTTCATCTGACATTACATTCGGCAAACGGCGAATAATACTGTCAAGTAACACCATAGCGGGCAATTCACCACCTGATAAAACGTAATCACCAATTGACCATTCCTGATCAACATAATGCTGGATCAAACGTTCATCCACTCCCTCATAACGTCCACACAGTACAATTAAGCCATCGTAATCAACAAACTGCTGTACTGCCTTTTCATTTAAGGTTTTGCCTTGTGGAGACATATACACCACAGGAACATGAACATGTCCTGCTTGTGAGGCAAGCTGTTTGGCATGCGCTATTGCTTTCGCTAAAGGCTCAGCCATCATCACCATCCCAGGGCCACCACCAAATGGACGTTCATCCACTCTTCTGTAGTTTCCCTCAGCAAAATCACGAGGGTTAATACAAGTAACTTGTACGATATCCCGTTTTGCCGCACGTCCGCTGATGCCGTAGGCTGTAATCGCTTCAAACATTTCAGGAAAAAGCGTAATGACTGCAAAAAACATCACAGACTCCTCTATTTTCCTGCTGTATTAATCCTAAAAGGATTAATAATCTACGCCCCAATTGACGTAAATACGACCAGCTTCAAGATCAACACGTTGTACTACATCTTTATGCCAAGGAATCATGCGTTCTTCTGAATCAATACTGTCTGGGGTAGCATGTACCACCATCACATCATTGGCTCCAGTTTCAAACAACTCATGAATTTTACCTAAGTTTACTTCCTGCTCTTCATCATCAAGACCAAACACTGTTAAGCCTTTTAAATCTGACCAGTAGTACTCATCTACATCTGCTTTTGGCAGTTGAGACTTAGCAATCCAGATATTAGCGCCAACCAAGTTTTCTGCTCCAGTGCGATCACTCACACCCTTCAAAGCAACAACTAGGCCTTTGCCATGTGGTTTCCAACGTTTTACATCTATTGTTTGCCAACCGGCCTTGGTCTCAATGTACCAAGGCAGGTAGTCAAACATATTGCTCATAGGTTCTGTATTTGAATACACCCAGAGCCACCCATTCAATCCATAAGCTGAACGTAACTGTCCAATCTGAATACGATCTTCGGGAACATTCTGTGTCGATGTCATGGGCTACCTACTACAAAAAATTATGCAGTAGCTTTTTTAGCTTGAGCAGCTAAAGAAGCAACACGTTCAGAAGGTTGAGCACCTTGAGAAACCCAGTGAGCAAAACGGTCTGCATCTAAACGAAGTTTTTCTGCTTGACCTTGTGCAGTAGGGTTAAAGAAACCGATACGCTCGATGAAACGACCATCACGTGCATTGCGGCTATCAGTCACAACGATTTGATAGAATGGACGTTTTTTTGCGCCGCCACGTGCTAAACGAATAACAACCATGATAAAAGCCTTATAATTCTTACGGATTATCCCTGCGCCGACCATCGGCAACACTTCAAACCCCTTTCATAGAGGGCAACATTCTACGTGATTTTTGCCCTGAAAGAAAGATTAAATTTTGAGTTATCCGCAGTTTTGAATTTAAATTAGCGCCCATCCCAATTGGAAGTGGTAGAAGTTGTACAAGACTGACCTTTAGTCCAACATTTCTGCCCGTCACTATTCAAAAGTACAGTCCCATTTCCAGCTTGAATCGTATTTGTTTTAGGAGTTGCAGTAAGTGTCCATGTTTGATCATTAACATTTAAAGCAATTCCATACACTGCATTTGAGGTAGGATAGTCTTTACTTATCAAGCCATTATCTAGCGTTGCACTAGTATAATTATGATTAATTACATAGTAACTTTGTAGACGCTGCGCTGTTTGCATCATTTCACTTTGCACATCTGCACGATTTGTCCGAATTCTATATTGTGTATAGGAGGGGTAAGCGATTGCTGCCAAAATTGCAATAATAGCAACCACAATCATTAGCTCTATGAGGGTAAAACCTTCATATTTTTTCATTACCATGTCTCACTACTACTACCACAATCAGTATATCCCCTGACTACATTTTTAACTTTTGTCATACAACGAAAACCATCACTGTTTATAAGTAAATCATAGTTATTAGCTTGCTTAGGTTCACCACTACTATCCTTAGCCCGTTCAACAATAATAACCCAGTTCAAACCTTGGACTTTTGCAGAATCTACTGTCTCGTTACCATCAGAGCCCTTTAAAATAGATAAAGGTAAATGTTGAGTGCCATCTAATAGAGTCAATGTGTACTTGGCAGTTGTTGATGTAGCATCCAGTGGCAACAATAGACTACCAGTGGTTGCATCATAAGGAGTGACCGTTCCAGCATTATAAAGATAAGTGACATCAAAACCTTTATAGCTAAAGTTTTTAGCTTTAAAGCGCTCTAACTCCGTAGCAATACGCTGAGCCTCTTGTTTTGCTACGGCTAGATCTTTTTTTTCAATGTATCGCGTATAACTTGGATACGCTATAGCAGCTAAAATCGCAATAATCACCACAGTGACCATCAACTCAAGTAGGGTAAAAGCTCGTTGTTTAAACATGACTTTCCCCTAACGTGTTTCATACCAACGTAAATACTGTAATTTTGCGCTGTTATCAAATACTTGGCATTCTGGTAAGTTTTTATTGGCTGCCACAGTACAATCTGTCGCTGTTGAAACTACATTCTTAATCAGTGTAGAGCCGTTCGCATAACTACCAAGCCCTGTACCTAAAAGTCCTGCCCCTAACTTTACTTTGTTTGGAGTAATTGTAGTACTTTTATCTGCAGGATAAAAATCACACTTCCCAGTCGGCAAACAAAATTGGTATAGATATGTATCACCTTTTACACCAGCATCACAGGAACCACTAATCCCTTTACCATCACGATGATAAACGTTGACATATAACATACTATCTAGAGCATAAAGCGGATTGATACCTTTATATACTCCAGCATCCGAACTATATGTATATTTCCAACCATTATGTCCTGCTACGGTGACACCTTTACTTGTTACATTACCAAATGAACTGAAATAGCTATTTAAATCTTCTAAGGTACTAATGTTTTTAGTAGTTAATGCAGTGTCAACTAAACTATATAAATTCGCTTTAACTACATCTTTATCAAAAACAACAAATACTCCATCATTTGCACTAGTTGTACCAATCGCATTATTTGTACCAGCTACACCTGATAATGGTGAACTACGGTTACCTGAACTCAGTGCAACCACACCAGCTAGGGAACCATTTTCATCTCTAGAAACAGAAAAACTTGGCATTTCGTAGAAACGAGGACTCCCCCCTTTACCAGAATCATCATGTTGATTTAGTATCCGAACTACATGTGTTGCAAAATTTCCTTTTTGGGTTTTTGCATCCGTACCAGTTGCATTATTATTTAAATCAACACGAAAAACTTGCCCCCCCAAGTCACCAAAATACAAATGATCAATTAAACCATCACTATCACGATCAACAGCATTAATTTGACTAACTACACTGTATTTTAAATCACTATTCTGAGTATATGCTTGAGCACCTTTATCTGCAGATGCATTAGCGCTTGACCACCAAAGCAAATTACCATTGTTGGCATCAAACATATAGAGGCCTGCACCTTTACTATTCGTCTGATTATAAGCAGGATCTTCATAACCAGTGTCGTACCCACCGCCAACAAACATAACCAGTTTCTTTTCACCGCCAAACTTAACATAGCCCAATGTTGGTTTTGACCAGCTTTGCCCCATATAACTTAATGCATTAGTAGTATTTAATGTTCCATCCGTATTATCTGCACCAGCTGGATTGATATGAAACTTAAGTGTAGGGTTTGTAATATCTGATAAATCTAACGCATAGTAGCTACGCCCTCCCATACGCAATCCACCATACACCCATTGCAAACCTTTTAAAGCAATTTCTTTACTACTGGTAGCATCTGTTACAGTACGCCCAGAGTCATTTACCGTGAGTGTTCCATCTGACTTTGCAATATATTGGGTATGAGCTGTCCATGGAGCATCTATGCCATAAAATAAATGATTACTTCCACCGCTACTCAATTTTTCGCTGAGAAACGCTTGAGGTTGATTCTGCATCATTTCATTAGGTGCAAAAGCAAAAACTTCTTTACCATTTGCAGCATCTATAATATGTAAAAGTCCTTGTGTGGTACCAAATAGAAGATAATCCTGACGATTTGTAGTATCTAATTTCCCATTTGTAACCGTAATTTTTCCTTGCTGAGTCAAAAGAATTGGAGAGGAATGCATTACTGCCCCGACTTGGCGAAGCTCCGTTTGACCAATTACATCACTTAAGTTAACCGTTTGATCTATCCCCACATTGTAACCTAATAAATTTAACCAATAGTTTTTTGCAGGGTCATTAACAAAAAGGGCGGTATTACCTGGGTTCATAGCAAATAGATCTTGTAAAGTTACTTTGTTCAGAGCAGTACTTTCTTTTGCGGTATAAGGCGCTACACTTCCTGTAATTTCACGATTGGTATAAATTGTTCTATTAGCGACTTGAATATTATCAGTATTTACCTGAATTCCTAAAGGTAATTGCCCTTTTATACCACCTGTCCAAATACCATTAGCAGATTGGTTCAATGAGCCATCTGTATTAAATAGTTTTGTCGATTTATCATCGGCGTACAATTGACCACTTAGGACATTATACTTATTCATATTTCCAACCCAAAGCTGAGTAGGGTCCTGAGGTTTTGGTGTAAAAGAGGCATAATAAGCATAAGGCTGAATACGCAATGAATTTAATGCATCTTGAGGTAAAGTTGGGGAACCTGTAAGAACTGGCTGAAATGGTGGTGTTACATTTTTAACAAAATTAATGATACTGTTTTTAATATCTGCTGAATTTTCAGCATAATAAAATCCCCCCCCTCCAAAATCAGAACCGCCCCATTTACAGACATTGTATGCATCTAAGTTAGTATTTTTGACAGCCTCACAGTTATAAGAACCATCTGCATTTTTTGGAATACCTGCAAATGATGAACCAAAACCTACAACAGCTGTTTTAATATTCATATCCTGCGGATTTTTTTGGGTATCTGATGCTGTTATTCTATTACGCAGTTTTTTCGCATATTCTCCAATATACTCCCAGCCTCCTGTTTCTCCTGCAAATAAGCCTGAATTTAAAGTTGGTGAATTCAATACTCCCGTACCTGATGGTTTTCCTCCAAACGCATAACTACTGGTTAAAGTAGTATTCATAATTGTTTGTGCCATTGTATCTTTAGTTGAGTTTGGTGCACCATCTGTTAAAAAGTAAATGCCATTACCATCACAAGAAGATTTACTACCACCAGCTTTATAGATATTTCCATTTTTTGTATCACTAGCAGAGTAAGCAAAGCCACCAATTAAACTATCTGATGAACCATCTACAGAAAAAGGATTAGTTCGATAGGATACTAAACCACGAATATTATCGCCATATCCCCAAATAGTTCCCACAATTGGCTCTATATCCATTGGCTCATTATCAACTTTCATCCACCCACCTAAACGCCAGCCTACAGGTAATTTTGTATAAATTTCCCATAGTCGGCTCATATTGCCCACATTAGGTGTATTTCTAAAATCTATGGCAGAAACACTTGTCCACCCTCCTGAACCATTAGGTTTATATATTTTTGTTCCAGAGGTTGCTGTTTTATTTGTAGCGTCATATCCTGGCCAACTATTAACACACTGTTTTACAGTCGCACCTAATGCTGAAGTGGTACTTGTGCCTAGTTCCACACAGATAAAATATACTTGCCCATCATTATCAGCTTGTTGTTTTACCATATAACCATCATAAATAGTCGTGACCTTACCACTATTCGTTCCAGCACTCCCAGTTCCAGTCCCCATCATATATGCACCAGCCTCTGCATAAGCCTGTGCAGTAGGTGTACCACTTGAGGATTTTGTTACGTTAGGGTAATTACTACTTGATAGTTTTAGATCTGTATTTGATGTGCCATCTTCATTAGTCGTTGTATCTAGTGATTTAATAGATGCAATTTGTTGAGCGATTTTAATTCTTTGTGCTTGCGTTAATGCTGTATTTGGAACCAAAATTCTTCCAGAGTGACCATCAGTCAATCTATTACTAGCAGTTCCAATCGTTAACTCCGTTTTAGAAGAAAACTGCCCTAGCCCCATAATGACATCATCACTTAAATCATTACTGGCTAACAAAGGTATAATTGCATCCTTCAAACGTGAAAGACGATCATATTGTGTAATTCCATTTTTAGAACAACCACGTACATAATAAGGAATTGTAGTTGTTCCAATTGTTACAGCTTTATAAATAGAAGATTTATTATAGGTTGGGCTAGAAGGCCGTGAATCTATAAGATTATATGCCCATTCATACATATTAGCTGTTGTGCGATCACTATAATACTCACTTACAGGAACACGACTACAAATTGATGTCTCCACATCACCAGGGCTACCATATTGATTAACTTTAGGTAAAACTAGAGAACTAATCCCCATACTTCCAGAAGTATCTAACATTAATAAAATAGATGTTTTACCACCAGTCGAACTTTTATAAATATCAATATCACTCGCATAGCCCGAAACACTATAACAAGTCGTAAATGTCATTAATGCTGACACCGTTATAGAAAGCAATTTCTTTTGATTTAAATTCATCATTTTTCAATCCCCAATCTTTCTGTATTACGATGCCAACTTTGGCGAACCACCAACGGTATAATCTGCATGCTGCATGTTATAAGGTATATTTAACCCATCAAAACAAGCACCTATAAAAGAAGCGCGTTGTTTAAAGCAATTTTCTATTTGTGAGCTACTCGCTCCAGAAAAACTTGGTAACACTGAAATAACAGTAGCTCCAATATTATTCGAAATACTAGGAATATCACTTTGTCCTAAACCAGTTCCTATTGGTACATTTCCAAATGGGCTACCTGTAGTTGTTGCACGGGTTAAATAAATTTGAGATAAAACGGCTGAACGACCTGTTGCAAACCAATTGGACTTACAAAAACCTTCCACCCCAATTTTCGTTGTCCCACCATCAGAAGTAATCGCACTTGCTTTTTGTAAACTAAAAAATGTACTTTCTGATGCCTTATAACAAAATACCAGTTCATCTTGTGCATTATCTGCCGAGTTAAAATAGGCAAACATGCCATTTAAAGCCAGTTGCTGCTCAATCTTTGCTGGGTTCTCAATATTAAATAATGCTGCATCAGAGTTTTCGAGCAACAAAGCATTTACTTGACTATTAGTAGCAATTTTTAAGCCCAAAATGCCTGATTTAATCGCAAGAGTACCTAACAAGGTCACCATGATTAAAATAATAAGAACAACAATGAGTGTTGCACCGCGCTGCTTTCTTCTCATGAGGCCCCCAATGTGTTTCTTAATGCCACCACTTGACTTACAGCCTGACGTAAATATTTTTGATTGACTGCATCTGTTCCACTTAATGTCACATTCTGTCCTGCCAATTTAAATATCTTTTGGTTATTTAAAGTTGAATCAGAACCAATTTTTCCTGTCGAGCGTGCTAATACCCCTATTTCAATAGAAATAACTTGTAAATATTTTTTTGGATCAGTAATGCTACTACCCATGGCTGCTTTATATTCACTCAAGTTCATATAGCGTAATGTGTTATCATCTAGTTTTCTGACCCCCAAACGCACTTTAAAAGCATCAATATATTGCATAATTTGTTGTGCGTTATTATCCAGACCAGTAATTGCGGTATCACCAGTCGCATACCATCCAGCATCACAAGCCAATGAATAAGAAATTGGCTCACCTGTAGGTTTATTAATCTCTTTTAGGAAGTAGCGTTGGACAATAGTTTTAGACTGTGCATCGGTAATCGTATTTCCCTCACAATCTATGATTTCATTTGCAGCAGGCACATACTGAATAGTTAACTGATCACTTTTCCCAGAAGTATTGTCAGTATCATTATTCTGTAAGGAAACAAATTTAGTTTCTAAATTGGGAATATTTTGTAAATTGCTAGGAAGATTCTCTTTCGCAAAAATAATACCTGAACCAATCACTTTATTATTTACATATTGACTGGATGGGGTATTCAAATTGGCATGTCGTAAATCATGTGTTAAAGATGAAAGTCCAAAATTGGCATTTTGCTGTAAGCCTCCTAAACTACTTTGCAAACCCATTGAGCGCTGACTACTTAAAAAAACAGCAAGTCCAGCAGCAACAATTAGCAAACCAAGCGCCAAAGCGATCATAAGTTCAATCAAAGTAAAAGCTTGTTGAGGTTTAATCATGGTTATAAACCTCCATAATGATACATTTGGCATCAGGTACATAGGCTGTGCCATTGGTACAATTTGGAGCACTACTTCCATCTGTAGCTGTAGTACCACCCCATGCAACATATATGCATTGACGAGTTAACGTAGAGCCTTGACAATTTAATACTGCAAGACTCATACCTAAGTCTGTAGCATGTTGTTTGACCTGAGCATAATCGTATTTTGCCATCTGAGCAGCATTACAAAATGTTGTAGAACAGTCTGTTAATATGTCAGTGCTACCAATATCTACATAACTACTTAAACCAGTTCGATTCACACGAATACGTTCTGCCAAATCTCGGGCAATATTGGTTGCTTGAATGTTCTGACCTGCTTCAGTACTTGCAGCAACTGCTCGTATTTGTAAAGCAACAAAACCAAGTACAGCAATGCTCAATAAAAGTAGTGCAACAAGTACTTCCATTAAACCAGCACCTTTTTGAGAGGTTATCATTATTATTTCCCCAGTTAATTCGGACAGCTTGTTGCCGATTTATCGTAAAAAACGATGCCATCTTTTTGCACATAAATATAAGATATTAAAGTGTTATCTAAAGTATGTCTGAATACAAAACATAAGTTTCCTGTTGCTGTGGATTGTCCCTGACGGTTATAGGTAACACTTGCGGCACCACTGTATTTCTCAACACGGCTAGAAGGTATCCATTTTTTATAAAAGGTGGTCACGCTACTATCTAAAGCCAACACTCGATTACTTTGTTTAAATACAGCTTCTGAGCGAGTTTCAGCCAGTAAGTTAACAAAATTACTAGTATCAGCAATCAATTCGTTTTTACGAATCGTTTGGGTAAAAGACGGCGCAGCCATCATTGCAATGATAGCCATTACTGTAATCGTCACCATGAGCTCAACCAAGGTGAACCCTTCTTGCGGAATAATTCCCCTCATCCCCAGAACCCCAAATAAACTTAAGAATTTTTTATTTATTATTTAAATTTTACGGTTTAGATTTACAAAACAAATACAAAGCAGACAAAGGGTATAAAAAAACAGATAATCGTCACATCAACAATTATCTGTTTTACTATTTTAAAATCAGTATGTTAAATAAGTCACATTTTATGCTTGAGTCACGTGAATGCGTAATTCTTTAGGAAGACTAAAAGTTATATTCTCTTCACGTCCATCTAATTCTTTAGGTGCTTGCGCGCCCCAGTCTTGTAAACGTTGAATGACTTGCTTAATGAGAATTTCTGGCGCTGAAGCACCCGCTGTCACACCAATTTTGCAAGTATCATTGAACCATGACTGTTCTAACTGATCAGCATTATCTACAAGGTAAGCAGCTTTACCCATACGCTCTGCAAGCTCACGTAAACGATTAGAATTTGATGAGTTAGGCGAGCCTACAACCAATACCACATCACATTGTTCGGCCAAGTCACGTACAGCATCTTGTCTGTTTTGAGTTGCGTAGCAAATATCATCCTTACGCGGACCTTGAATATGAGGAAATTTTGCACGCAAAGCATCAATAACTTTAGCTGTATCATCAATAGATAAAGTTGTTTGGGTTACAAATGCAAGTTTTTCAGGATGTCTTACTGCAAGTGCTGCAACATCAGCTTCATCTTCAACCAGATAAATGTCACCCCCTTTCAATTTGTCATATTGCCCCATTGTTCCTTCAACTTCAGGGTGCCCTTCATGACCAATTAAAATTGCTTCAGTACCTTCACGCGCGTATTTAGTCACTTCAATATGAACTTTGGTAACCAGTGGACAAGTCGCATCAAACACTTTTAAGCCTCGGCGCTCCGCTTCTTGCTGAACAGCTTTTGAAACACCGTGAGCACTAAAAATTACAATTGAGTCATCCGGAACCTGATCTAGTTCATCAACAAAAACTGCCCCTCTTTGACGTAAGTCATCTACAACAAATTTGTTGTGTACAACTTCATGACGTACATAAATAGGAGGGTTAAAACATTCTAAAGCCCGATTGACGATTGCTATGGCTCGATCAACACCGGCACAAAAACCACGCGGATTAGCTAACACAATTTCCATAACAGCCTCAAAATTAATAAAACAGGGGAATTTCTCTTGAATATTTGCAATTAAAACTATTCAGTTTAAACGCACGGTACACTACAATAGCGAAGATATTTTATCATATCAGGAAAAATATCATGTCGGGTCTATTGTTTGTCGTTTCTGCTGCATCAGGAACGGGCAAAACATCTTTGGTGAAAGCCCTGCTTGACCGTGTGAGCAACTTACATGTTTCAGTCTCACATACTACCCGAGGTCAACGTCCCGGCGAATTAGATGGTGTTCACTATCACTTCACCACAAAAGATGAATTTCTAGACCAAGTCAACCATGACGGTTTTATTGAATACGCTGAAGTATTTGGTAATTACTATGGCACGTCTCAAGCAACTGTAAAACAACAATTAGCTCAAGGACACGATGTTCTACTTGAAATTGATTGGCAAGGTGCAGAGCAAGTACGCAAACTTTTTCCTGAATCCAAGCAAATATTTATTTTACCGCCAACACAGTTTGATCTCCGTCAGCGTTTATCTAATCGCGGCACAGACTCAGTTGAAGTCATTGAACATCGTTTAGGCTGTGCAGTTGAAGATATGCAGCATTACACGAACTTTGATTACATCATTATTAATGATGACTTTAATAAAGCCTTACATGAGCTTGAAGCGGTGATTACAGCAAACCGTCTAGTGCTATCTCAGCAAGCAAAACGTCATCAAATATTAATTCAAGACTTGATTACTCCTCAACCAAAACAGGAATAACTTGAGTCTAGATCGAAAGCCTTTTATACTATTTAGTCTGTTCAAATTCACCATTCCAAAACGAGAACTTTTATGGCACGCGTCACCGTTGAAGATTGTTTAGATCATGTAGACAACCGTTTTGAGCTTGTGCTCGTTGCAAGTAAACGTGCTCGTCAATTGGCACGTCAAGGCATGGAGCCAACTGTAGAATGGGATAACGACAAACCGACTGTAGTTTCTTTGCGCGAAATCGCGGCAGGTCACGTTACTAAGGAAATTCTTAAACAACGTGAACAAGATTATCAAACTTCTAGTCTTGATCTTGCTCTTTCTACAAACAGCTTAAACTTAGAAGGTTTTTCTTTCTAATTCATTCTGTTTCATAAAAAAACCATCGTTTTTCTGCGGTGGTTTTTTATTTGGTTTTGCCTTGAATTTAAAGATATTGAAAAAAGCAATTATTTTCATTGAAAAAAAATACACTTTTTCAAATGAAAAAATTGACAAGTTCCGCAATATGCTTTTCATTAAGAAGTAGATAGATTTAGTTTCTCAGTATTAGGAAAAAGGGTGATTTATGCCAGGCGAAGAGGTCAGCCAAGCCAAGCAACAGCTTAAATTGATTGTCGACCCTTACTTATCGGTAAGTGAGGTCGAGAAAGTGCTTGCTGCCTGTGATTTTGCCGATCTAGCGCATAGTGGCATTACACGTAAAAGTGGTGAACCCTACATTCTGCATCCAATTGCTGTCAGCTGCATTCTTGCAAACATGCGTTTAGATGCTGAAACCTTAATGGCGGCACTTTTGCATGATGTTATTGAAGACACTCAATATACAAAAGAAGATATTACTGAAAAGTTCAGCCTGACAGTTGCCGAGCTGGTTGACGGCGTAACCAAACTTAGCCAGTCAAGTGATAAAGAATATAACAAAGCCGCCTCATTCCGAAAAATCTTGCAAGCGACCCTACAGGACCCACGTGTCATTATTATTAAATTAGCCGATCGCTATCATAATATGACAACCCTAGGTGCTTTACGCCCAGATAAACGCGCCCGCATTGCTCAAGAAACGCTTGATATCTTTGTGCCAATGGCAAGATTAGTCGGCATGAATGAAATGGGTGATAATTTAGAAAATCTTTGTTATCAGAACCTTGATCTTGATATGTTTGATAACGTGCAAAATGCACTACGTCTAACCAAACCAGAGCGATGTAAATATCAAAGTATCTGGGAACAAAACCTCGCTGAACTTCTTCATAATTATCATATTCAAGGGCGCATTAAAAAGAAAAATAACAATATCGAATTATTACGCCATTTCGTTAAAAATGAGATGGATCTACAAGAGCTTACCCATAGTCATGCTTTTGAAATCATTTTACAATCAATTGCTGACTGTGACCGCTTAGTTGAGGCTCTAAGAGAAAACTTTCAAGTTATTCAATATCAAGACCATATCCGTCGTCCGCTACCGGGTGGTAACCAATCTTTACTGATTAAACTTAAAGGCGAAAAAACCACTCTCTCTCTTACCATTCAAACCGAGCTTATGCGTAAAGCTGCCCGTTTTGGGGTAGTGCTTGGTGAAAATGCACCACAGACTTGTCGCTCAGCCATTCAGGCCTCTATGCAAAATTTGAACACGCTGATCGATGGAGAATGTGCAAAAACGACCTTCAATGATTTATTAGATTACTTACATCAAGAAAAAATCTGGGTTTACACACCACATGGTCAACTCCATGAATTACCACAAGGTGCTACCGTAGTTGATTTTGCTTATTCAGCTAGTTTATTTTTAGGTAACCATGCAGTTGGTGCAAAAGTAGATGGTGAGATTAAACCACTATCGACACCATTAATTAGCGGTCAGGTTATCGAAGTTATTACAGATGTGTTAGCAACACCAAACCCAGACTGGTTAAGTTTTATTAACACTCAAAAAGCTCGCCGTGCGTTGCAGCATGTTCTTAAAGATCAAGATATTGAAGAACAACGTTTAGTTGGTGCACAAGCACTTTCTCGAGCACTGAAACTCTTCAATCGTTCAATTAATGATCTTTCTGAAGCTGACTGGTTAGATTTACTTCAATGGCGTCATATCGATAATAAAAATACATTGTTTGAACAAATTGCGGTTGGTGACTTACTACCTCAACTCGTAGCTAACCACCTATTTGCTCATGACAAACATCCACAGATGGAAAATTCAGATCGACTCATTCAAAGTACTGAAGGTATCGACGTTAAATATGCGCATTGCTGCAATCCAGTTTTAGGTGACCCGATTCAAGGACATTTAACACGTCGTGGATTGATTGTGCATCGCATCCGCTGTCACAACTTACTCCATGAACAACATCTCCATCCTGAAAATATCATGCCGCTTCAATGGAAAGCAGATGATGTAGATGATGTACGTTTTACCGCCTACCTCGCTATAGATATGGCAATGAATGATGAGCAGGTATCAGACCTGATCTATCAATGCCGTAAAAATAATGCAGGGGTAGAAATGGTTCACTCAAATGAGCAAAGAACGTTTGTTAATATTGTAGTTAACAACCGTAAACATATTGCGAAAGTCATCCGTGACTTACGTATGCATTATGGATTCCCACGTATTGAACGCTTGGATGCTCCTAATCCACAAATGGAAATTTCAAAAGTAAGCTAAGTCTTTACAAGGGCTATTGGTCAGGTTTATGTTTATTTAACAAAATCAAACTTTCCAAATTCACTCAATCAGTTAAATCGATGATACTTTTGTCAAAACCTATCATCGATTATGATGGAATGAGATTTAATCAAGGAGAACCAAATGTCCCGCCAAGTGATTCATACTGAAAATGCCCCTGCTGCTATCGGCACATACTCTCAAGCTATTTTAGTTGATAATACATTATATCTTTCAGGGCAAATTGGTTTAGACCCATATAGTATGGAACTTGTAGAAGGTATTGAAGCTCAAATTCGCCGTGTATTTGATAATTTAAAAGCAGTTTGTGAAGCTGCTGGCGGTTCTCTAGCTGACATTGCCAAGCTCAATATTTTTCTAACTGATTTATCAAACTTCCAACTTGTAAACCAAATTATGGGTGAATATTTTGCTCAACCGTATCCTGCCCGTGCAGCTCTTGGTGTAGCAAGCTTACCAAAAGGTGCGTTAGTGGAAATGGATGGAATTGTAATTATTAATCAATAAGATATATAAAATATATTGAATATTTCCCGTTAAATTCTTAGCTCTAAATCATGAACCACCTTTGTATAAAATCTGAACATAACTCAGATTTCCGCTCAGGTGGTATTTTTTTATCCAAATTCCCAATAATAATAAATGAGATTTTAAATGAATTTCATTGACAAACGATAATAATTATCAATAATATCAATTATCGCATTTATATTTGGGGATCACTCCCATGTACGTTTGCTTGTGTCGTGGCATTACCGATCAAGATATTAAAGACGCTGTTGAAAACGGCGCTGAAAGCTATCGCGAAATTCGTGATTTGCTTGATCTCGGTACTTGCTGTGGACGCTGTGCACCAGAAGCACGTGCTATTATTAGTGAAGAATTAGCAGAAATCGCTGCTCGTATTTCCGTAGCTGCGTAATCGAATTATAAAAATTTAATAGTATTTATTAGCTCCTCCACCGCTTTTTGCGGAACATTCATAGTTCCTCATTCAAGCGGTTTTTTTTGGCTGGAAACTCTCCTTTCCTAATATTGTGTTGTTTTTGATTGCGATTTTCATTTGCTGTTCTATAAATTACTCGCCATATCCATGATTG
Organism: Acinetobacter sp. 161(2023); assembly: GCF_037027805.1. NCBI lineage: Bacteria > Pseudomonadati > Pseudomonadota > Gammaproteobacteria > Moraxellales > Moraxellaceae > Acinetobacter > Acinetobacter sp. 161(2023). The sequence continues at coordinate 152,992 of NZ_JAZEYD010000005.1, forward strand.
TTCACTAAAATGGTTTTATAGATTGCCTTATTTGAATTGAGGCAGAAATTGTTTTGGAGTAGCTACAATGAAAGGCAATCGTGATGTCATTAACCAGCTCAATCAAGTGCTGTATCATCATTTAACGGCAATTAATCAATACTTTTTACATTCACGCATGTTTAATGATTGGGGAATTGAGCAGCTTGGCTCTGCCGAATATAAAGAATCAATTCGTCAAATGAAGCATGCAGACAAAATTATTGAACGTATTTTGTTTTTAGAAGGCCTGCCTAATCTTCAGCATTTAGGCAAACTTTATATCGGCCAACACACAGAAGAAGTTCTTCACTGTGATATTCGTAAAGTGAAAGAAAATATAGAGTCAATTCAAAAAACCGTTGCACTCGCTGAAACAGAACAAGACTATGTAACTCGTGATCTTGTTCAAGAAATTTTAGAAAAAGAAGAAGAATATTGGGACTGGTTAGATACTCAAATTGACCTTATCGGCAGCGTTGGCATTGAAAATTATATCCAGAGTCAAATGTAATTTCTCATAAAAAAATCCCCTTGTACTCAAGGGGATTTTTTATTACTTTTCTTTTAATAACTCTAGCAGCGTGATTTTTTGATTATAAAGATGCTGTAAAATAAATATTTGTTGTTCTGCCTGCTCTACTTTTCCATTATAAGCTAACAATTTTGCATATTTACGCAAGTTATATGGAGTAGGTTTATTCTTTACAAAATTTTCCCACTGAGCTAAATCAGCCTCAGATAATACAATTTGAGGATTAAGTTCAATCCATTTTAAACGTTGCTTAAACTGTGTTAAAACAAAAATTTTATTACTTCCCATGAACGCTGCATTTGGACGCTTATTATTAAAAAGCAAATCACTATTCAGAACATAGACATTGTAATCACGTAAAATCGCAAGAATAAGCAGCAAACTTACAGTGCATATTAAGCGGAGAAGTTGTTTATTAAGTACAACTCCTTTGAGGACAGGAACCTGTGCTTGCACAATACCAAGTAAAAAACCACAAGTAAGCAAGAAATAAGCATAGCGCTGTGGGAACTCTAACATGGCATGAATAAACACTGTGCACACCATCATAATTGCGATAATCGAGATAGTATTCTTAGCTTGTTGATTTAACCAAAGAAACCAGCAAACAAAGTAAGTAATGACTACAACACCCAGCGGAATACCATTCCAGATAATTAAGTCGAGTAGTACATTATGAGCACTTGTGGTCCATTCTCCTGTTGGAAAAGCATGATAAACCGTCATTTGTGCCACACTGGTTTGATTCCAGCCATACCCCAACCAAGGATGCTGCTGCGCCGCAAGCAACATTTGCGACCAGATGTTAAATCGTAAATATCCAGAGCTTGCTCGCTCTACCAACGTACTTGCTTCAGTTACATTTGCATTTGACCATGCTTCAATGAGGCTTGTTGCAAAAGGCAGAATCACACCTGCAACAACAAAAAAACCAACACACCATAAAAGACTTTGAATAAACCCAAAACGTTTTTGCTGTTTAAATTGCTTAACAATCCAATAGATGAATAAAAATGGGAAAACAATCCATGATGTACGTGATTGACTCAATGCAACCGTAAATAAAATAATCAGTGCTGAAGGCAAGAGTAACCACACTGCAGCCTTATTCTTTTCATATAAATATAAACAACCCAACAACCCAACAATTAAGAAGGTTGCCATATTGTTGGGCTGACCGAAGTTACCGTAAGGACGGTTGCCAATCAAGTGAAGCATATGAACAAAATGTGAGTCAATATTTAGCCACTGGCAAATTGCAATGAAGCTCGTGGCAACTGATACAACAATTACGAGTAGGCTAAAACCAGAAAAAATCTGATCTCTCTTTTGTTGATCTAAAGACAGGTTGTAACCAGCCAAGACCATAAACCAAAAACCTAACAAGTAAAATGAACTCAATAAGGCTGTGCTCAGATCAAAAACCAAACCGAAACCCCACTGCACTATTGGGATTAAAGTAAATGGCAGCAACAATAGTTGTGCTCTAGGAATTTTAATATCTTGCTGAATTAGAGCAGCTAATACGCATAACCCTGCCCCGAAAGTACTCACTTCACTAGAGAACATGACCCAAGGGCTATAGTGAAATGGAGACAACCATGCAAAACCTAACAGGATTGCAGCGAGAAATAGGAAGAATAATTGCATAAAGACAGGTTATAGCCAAAATTTGAGGAAATTATACATGTAAATAAGGAAAGAGAAGTTTTCTAACATATAAGAGTTTTATACTATTTTGAAATTATTAGTGAAAAATAAATTTTGATCTCTAACATAAAAAAGCACCTTACTTAAGGTGCTTTTCACTTTTACTTAGATATAAATTAACGCTTAGTGCCTTTCACATAAGTACTTAAAGTATCATTTGCAGTAGCTGTACAATCAATATTACCCCCCGTATTCATTTGGCAAATTCCCTCATACACCAAACTTTTAACTTCACTAACACCAGTAAAGTTAATAGTAACTGTACCATCCCCTGCTGCTGCTGCACTTGGTGCAGCACCCGACAAAGTAACAGCAGCTGTAGCATAATGCGGAGTTGGCAACACAGAACCAGCGAAACCATACGCCTTAAGTTGTGTTAATGTATTACACTTAGTACCATCACCAGCTTGGTCACTTAAGCAATTTTTAACAGCTTGTTTAATTCCTTCTACATCAGCAATATTAGATGCCCATTTAGACTTAACCGTATAGTCCTGATAAGCAGGAATAGCAACTGCAGCCAAAATACCAATAATCGCAACCACGATCATAAGTTCAATTAATGTAAAACCTTTTTGTGCATTCATAGCCTTTTCCCCAAAGATTGTATGTATGTTTTTATATAAGCTTTTTCAGCTCCCAACTACATAGCAGCAACCATGCCAACTTTTATTTTACTTATAAAACAAAAACTTATATTAATTTTTCAATTTAGTAAATATAAAATCACTGTAAATAACTGACAAAAATTGTCATATGACTTTTCACCATAACGTATCACATATAAAAAGAAGTAAACCAAACTTATCAAACTTTATATTTATTTCTGTGAACAAATCCTCTTTAAAAATAAATAAATAGGTGACATTTTTCGTCAGTCATCTTAAAAAATAAAAAGTAAAAAAACTATGAGATATAGGTTTTTTAGAACACAACTCAATTAATAATAATTGGAGCATTTCCCAATTCATCGGATTGATCTGGCATATTTTCGTCATAAAATCCTAACAACACCTCTCCAATTTGTTGCACACCCATCACTACAGCTTGCTGATATTTTTTCTGTTTAAGCTGTTGAACAATAGATTCACAAATCTGCTGCCAGACCTGATCATTGGTCGCATTTCTAATACCTCGGTCAAATATAATTTCGACATTACGTTCACATAAATTTAGATATAACAATACGCCGCTATTTAATGCGGTGTCCCAAACGCCTAACTCTGCAAATAACTGCTGTGCCCTTAAACGTGTATTTTGTCTATAGGCCTGTGAACATGGAATATGACCTTCAATTACAACCTGTATTTCACCAACATGCCCTTGTTCTGCTTGCTGGACAGCATCGGCAATAGTTTGCTTATCTTGTTTTGAAAAATAACGACTACTCGCAGGAAAGTAACATAAATGTTTAAACCAACGTTTTAGGCTTGGCTCTACAGATTCCTCAATTTTTGGTTGAGTAATAATTTGTGTTGTTTCTGATGTTGTTACCATGAGCCTGAAGCGCCTCCACCGCCAAAACGACCTCCACCGCCACCATAGCCTCCGCCACCACCGCCGAAGCCTCCTCCACGTCCACCGCCGCCAGAACCACTCAGAATAGCCTGCAAAATAAGTTGGGCAATAGAGGTAATGAGTAAAAAGAAAATACCAAAACCAAGTAATAAACTAGTCACTAGACCTGCGCCATTTACAAAACCTGCTACAGCGGCAGCAACACCAGCAGTAGATGCACTAAGAGGTCGTCCTACAATAAATGAACCAACAATTCCGGCAACAAGAATAAATAAAGCCATTGTCAGGGTTGTTTGTTTAGCTTGTTGCTCTTCTGTGGCTTGGTGTTGTCGTTCTTTTAAATCTTGAGCAGCTTGCTGAGCTACTTCTGGATCAAGATTTAAAATCCTGCCAATTTCATCAAGACCTGCATTTAAACCTTGCACATATTGGGCTTGTTTAAAATAAGGTGTAATTTGGTTTCGAATAATTCGACTTGCGACAATATCAGGCAACACGCCTTCTAAACCATAGCCAGTTAAAATTTGTATGCGGCGGTCATTTACCGCAACCGCAATGAGTAATCCATTGTCACGCTTAGCTGAACCTAATTGCCACTGTTCACCCACTCGTAGGGCATAATCAAAAATATCTTCTTGGCCCGTTGTGGGAACAATAACGACACCAATTTGTGCTTTGCCTTGTTGATATAAACTTAGAATTTTTTGGTCAAGCTGCTGCTTCTCTGTCTCGCTTAAGATATTGGCTTGATCAATAACAGGTTGGTTTAAAGTTGGCAAACCACGAATTGATTCACCATCTGCCATATCGTTAGAGACTTTAGGTGAAGGAACAACACTTGAAGCAGCTTGTTCACCCGATTTAGATGCGGTGGCTTGATTTTGCTGCTTTTGAATAATTTTGCCCGCTACTATTGTGTCGGTCTCATCAGTAGCAGTTGCAGTATTATTTTCACTCCATGCCGTATTCTGAAAAAGAACACCACAACAGAGCAAAATTAAGGTCGAGATAAAGACCTTAATTTGCTTTGATTGAAGCAATAGAGTATTTCTCATACGGCACTCCTTTGATTTATTAAATTAATCAAAAGAAACTTTTGGAGTCTGTTGTGCAGAAGCTTCTGCAGAGAAATTAGCTTTTGGATGCATACCAATTACTTTTGCAGTCACTGCTTGCGGAAACTGACGCACATAAGAGTTATAGTCTTGCACCGTTGTAATATAACGATTACGGGCAACTGCAATACGGTTTTCTGTACCCTCAAGCTGAACTTGTAATTCTTGGAATTGAGTGTTGGCTTTCAAATCTGGATAGTTTTCAGATACAGCAATAAGTCGAGATAATGCTCCTGTTAACTGACTTTGAGCCTGTTGATACTTTTCAAGTAAAGCTGGGTCTTCTAAAACTTCTTTATCAACCTTTAAACCAGCAACATTCGAGCGTGCCTGTGTTACTTCGGTTAATACTTTCTCCTCATGCTTAGCATAACCTTTAACTACATTTACAAGGTTTGGTACTAAATCTGAGCGACGTTGATATTGGTTTTGTACTTCAGACCAAGATGCTGTTACTGCCTCATCTTTTACTTGTAACGTGTTATAGCCACACCCCGAAAATAGTAAGGTACTGGCAAGTGTCGTTGCGATTGCAAATTGTTTCAACGTTTTCATCGTCACATTATCCTCAAGTTTTTCTTTATATTTTTAACCTCTTTACCCGATTGTATGATGAATTTGGCATTATTGTGTTGCTTTTATTTTATTGATTTTTAAAAAACCTGATTTTTAAATCCGGTTTTCTATTAACTTAATCTTTGATCTTTTTCTTATTGAAAACTTGCCATTTGATATTCTTCTGCTAACAAACTTTTCCAATAATCGACCATCTTGCCGTAATCCTTTTGACTAGGATGAAAATCTTTTTTGTAATATGAAAAATATTCAGGCATTAACTGGACAAGCATTTTCATCAGTAAATATAGCCCAAACAAATTACCACCAATTTTAGGTAAGCTATTCCACTTATCTTGCCAAAATAAACGAGTTGTCCCATAAAAAGCGAGACTCGCAAACCCAGTAGTAACACTACGCATGAGTAAACGACGAATACGATCATCTCCGTACACATGCTGATAGACATCGAATGCGACTGAACGATGCTCAATTTCTTCAATCGCATGCCATACCCAAAGTTTTAACGCATCTTGATCTAGGGTTTTTAATAGCTCTGGATGCTGTAAAACATATGCTCCAAGTAAAGCAGTAAAATGTTCAAAAGCACAGGTAAGAGCCAACTGTAGTTTAGGCGGAATCGTTCTTAAATATTTATCACGCTGATTTAACCAATTTTGAAAACTGTCCAGATTATAATCATCACGCCGCCAAGCTTCATTAAACTCACTATGAGCTTTGGAATGCATAGCCTCTTGCCCAATAAAAGCTGCAATTTGTGCTTGTAGTTGAGGGTCTGAGACTTTATCACGCACATTACGTACGCTATTTACAAAAAATTGCTCTCCTACAGGAAAAGTCGAGGAAAGTGCAGTTAAAAAGTGAGACATAAGAGGAGAATTGACAAAATAGTGCCGTTTAATCGCCGCTGGATTAAACTCAAGGCGACGCACTGTAATACCCAACGCTTTTCGACGATTTAAATATGATTTTTCTGCCGTCATACCTGCGATGTTCATACTCAACACCTATTGTATTGAAGAAGGAAGATTTAAGTATGTCGCGAGCTTAAAAAGCTAAAAAGGGCAAAAAAGCTTATTATATTTGCCAAAAACATCAAAGTGACTAATGGTAGGCAATAAAAAAAGCCTACTTGAAGTAGGCTTTTTTGAGTGTTTTAACACATTAATTTATTAAACACCAAGGTAATCCAAAATGCCTTCAGCAGCTTGACGGCCTTCCCAAATCGCAGTCACGACAAGGTCTGAACCACGCACCATATCACCACCCGCAAAGATTTTCGGGTTTGATGTCTGGAATTTGAATTCTTGCTTTTCAACCGCGACAACACGGCCCGAACCATCAAGATTAATATTCGCGTTACCAAACCAGTCAGCTGGACTTGGGCGGAAACCGAATGCAAGTAGAACAGCATCGGCTGGTAATACTTCTTCAGAACCCGGAACTGGTTCAGGGCTACGACGGCCACGACTATCTGGTGCACCCATTTGTGTGGTTACAACTTTTACGCCTGTCACTTTGCCATTTTCACCAACGATTTCGATCGGTTGACGATTGAATAGGAATTTTACACCCTCTTCATAGGCATTTTTTACTTCACGTGCAGAACCTGGCATGTTGCTTTCATCACGGCGGTATGCACATGTTACATCATGAGCGCCTTGACGTAATGAAGTACGGTTACAGTCCATCGCAGTGTCGCCACCACCAAGTACAATCACTTTTTTACCATCTAAGCTGATGTATTCACTTGGGTCTTTTTCCCAACCTTGGCAACGGTTCACGTTAGAGATGAGGAAATCAAGAGCATCATAAACGCCATTAAGATCTTCACCTGGGAAACCACCCTTCATGTAGGTATAAGTTCCCATACCCATGAACACCGCATCATATTCTGCAAGTAATTCATCGATGGTTACATCTGTACCAATTTCAGTATTTAAACGGAATTCGATGCCCATACCTGTGAAAATTTCACGGCGGCGTTTCATCACATCTTTTTCCATTTTAAATTCTGGAATACCAAATGTAAGTAAGCCACCAATTTCAGGGCGTTTGTCGAATACAACGGGTTTAACACCACCGCGAGCTAGGATATCTGCACAACCTAAACCAGCTGGACCAGCACCAATAATTGCAACTTTTTTGTCAGTCCATTTTACGCCTGACATATCTGGACGCCAGCCCAAAGCAAAGGCTGTATCATTGATATATTTTTCAGCATTACCAATGGTTACTGCACCAAAACCATCATTTAAGGTACAAGCACCTTCACATAAACGGTCTTGTGGACATACGCGACCACATACCTCAGGTAATGTGTTGGTTTGATGGCAAAGCTCAGCAGCTTGGAAAATTTGGCCTTCAGCGATGAGTTTTAACCAGTTTGGAATGTAGTTATGTACAGGACATTTCCATTCGCAATATGGGTTACCACAACCTAAACAACGGTGAGTCTGATTAGCAACAGTTTCCGATGTAAAAGGTTTATAAATTTCCACAAATTCTGCTTTGCGGACAGTAATATCTTTTTTCTCTGGATCTTGTCGTGCTACATCCAGAAATTGAAAGTCATTATTTAGGCGTTCTGCCATGTCTCTCTCCGTGGGTAGGCGCGGTTTTCACTGTTGCCCGCACCTGCCTATGTCGTTGCAGTCGTGGAATTATTGTGGATCAGCTTGTGTTGTTTTCAAAAGCGTTAGCAAATTAGCAGCCTTTGGTTTCACAAGCCAGAATTTACGGCTGTAGAAATCGAACTCATTGCGGATTTTATAAGCCCAAGCACTACCTGTTTCTTTAATATGCTCATCGATAATACGCAACAAGAACTCTTTATGATCTTCCATAGATTCTGTTGAAATACGATTTAAATCAATCAATTCGTGGTTGTAGTAATCTACGAAATCATTATCAAGGTCAAGTACATAAGCAAAACCACCAGTCATGCCCGCACCAAAGTTATGGCCTACTTTACCAAGTACAGTCACAACACCACCTGTCATATATTCACAGCAGTGATCGCCAGCACCTTCAATTACAGCGAATGCACCAGAGTTACGAACTGCAAAACGCTCACCCGCTGTACCCGCTGCAAAAAGCTTCCCGCCAGTTGCACCATACAAACAGGTATTACCAATAATTGCTGTGTTTTGAGTTTGGAAAGGTGAACCTTTTGGTGGGAAAATTGAGATACGACCACCTGCCATACCTTTACCCACATAGTCGTTGGCATCACCTTCAAGACGGATATGTAAACCACCCGCGTTCCATACACCAAGTGACTGACCCGCTGTACCCGTTAAGTTCATCACAACTGGATGCACTTCCATGCCTAAGTTGCCATAGCGACGAGCAATTTCACCTGACACACGAGCACCAATCGAGCGGTCACAGTTCACAACAGTAAAGTTGTACTGACCACCTGCACTTGATTCAATTGCAGGAAGCATTTCAGCAACCATTTTCTCAGCTAACACACCTTTATCAAATGGCGCATTTCCTTGTACTTCACAATACTGCGCTTTACCGTCAGCAGATGGATGAGACGTTAACAATGCACTTAAATCAAGATGAGCATGTTTTTCAGTTTCACCTGGTAATACTTCGAGTAAATCAACACGACCGATTAAGTCTTTCAATGAAGACACACCTAATGCTGCCAACCATTCACGCGTTTCTTCCGCAATGAAGTGGAAGAAATTGATGAGCATTTCTGGTTCGCCAATATAGTGCTCTTGGCGCAAGTGATCTTGTTGAGTTGCAACACCAGTTGCACAGTTGTTTAAGTGGCAAATACGTAGGTATTTACAGCCTAACGCAATCATTGGTGTTGAACCGAAACCAAAGCTCTCAGCACCTAAAATTGCAGCCTTGATCACATCAAGACCAGTTTTTAAACCACCATCAGTTTGTACGCGTACTTTGCCACGTAAGTCATTAACGCGAAGTGCTTGATGCGCCTCACTTAGACCTAATTCCCATGGAGAACCCGCATGGTGAATTGATGAAAGTGGAGATGCAGCAGTACCGCCGTCATAACCAGAAATGGTAATGAAGTCTGCATATGCCTTGGCAACACCAGCAGCAATTGTTCCTACACCCGGCTCAGATACCAGTTTTACCGAAACCATTGCTTGTGGGTTAACTTGTTTCAAGTCAAAAATTAACTGAGACAAATCTTCAATTGAGTAAATATCGTGGTGCGGTGGAGGTGAAATCAGTGTTACACCCGGCACTGAGTAACGTAAACGTGCAATTAAACCATTTACTTTACCGCCCGGTAACTGACCGCCTTCACCCGGTTTTGCACCTTGAGCAACTTTTATTTGCAATACTTCAGCAGAAGTCAGGTATGCAGGAGTTACACCAAAGCGACCAGATGCGATCTGTTTGATTTTCGAGTTACGAATTGTGCCGTAGCGAACAGGATCTTCGCCGCCTTCACCAGAGTTTGAACGACCACCAATTGTATTCATCGCAATTGCAATCGCTTCATGCGCTTCTGGAGAAAGAGCACCCAAAGACATCCCTGCAGAGTCAAAACGAGGCAAGATATCTTTAACTGATTCAACTTGCTCAACTGGAATCGGATTCGTTGTTTTTAACTTAAATAAGTCACGAATAGTCGCTACTGGACGGTTATTCACCAGCTCAGCATATTCTTTAAAGTGTTCGTATTTACCAGAGCGAACTGCTTTGTGTAATGAGTTAATCACATCTGGGTTGAACGCGTGATATTCTTTATCAAATACGAATTTAAGCAGACCACCTTGATCAATTGGTTTACGATTTGACCATGCTGTAGCAGCTAATTTTTTCTGGTCTTTTTCAAGATCAGCAAATGTTGCACCCTGAATACGACTTGGAACACCTAAGAAACACTGGTCTACAACTTCAGACGATAAACCCACTGCTTCAAAAAGCTGACCACCACGATACGAAGCAACGGTAGAGATACCCATTTTTGAAAGAACTTTTAATAAGCCTTTCTCAATACCTTTACGGAAGTTGGCTTGAGCATGGATTGGATCACCTAAAAGCTCACCTTTAGCAATTAAATCATTAATCACATCATATGCAAGGTATGGGTAAACTGCTGTTGCACCGAAACCAAGTAATACCGCAAATTGGTGCGGATCACGTGCAAAACCAGTTTCAACCAAGATGTTCGCATCAGTACGTAAACCAGTTTTAATAAGGTAATGGTGTACTGCACCTGTTGCAAGCGCTGCGTTTGCAGGCAAGAAACCTTGGCGAATATTTTTATCAGTTAAAACAATTAAAGTTTTACCATCACGAACTGCTTGAGCCGCTTCTTCACAAATACGTGTAATCGCAGCTTGCAAACCTTCTTCTTCAGCATAGTTCAGATTGATATCAACAGACTCATAGCCTGCACGATCAATACTACGGATTTGCTGTATTTTTGAGTTAGACAGAACAGGGCTCGAAATAATGATTCGATCTGCGTGCTCTGGACCTTGCTCAAATACATTCTGCTCACGGCCTAAACAGGTTTCGAGCGACATTACAATCGATTCACGTAATGGATCAATTGGAGGGTTAGTCACCTGTGCAAATTGTTGACGGAAATAATCAGTCACATGTCGTACTTGACGAGACAATACAGCCATTGGCGTATCATCACCCATAGAACCTACAGCTTCTTGACCACTTTCAGCAATTGGTCGCAACAACTGGTCACGCTCTTCAAATGTCACCATAAACATTTTTTGAGCTGCTTTTAAAGCATCACCAGTTAAGCCCTTATCAACTAATTGTTCTTCAAGTTCAGGGTTAGCATTTAAGCGAATTGCATGGTCACGCAACCATTCACGATACGGACGCATGTTTTTAAGATGTGTATTTACATCTTTTGTATCAAGTACTTTGCCCGTTAAAGTATCAACTACCAAAATTTGGCCTGGTCCAACACGACCTTTAGAAACCACATCTTCAGGCTCATAACCCCAAACACCAATTTCAGATGCTAAGGTAATGTAATCATTTTTGGTAACGACCCAACGTGCAGGACGCAAACCATTACGGTCAAGCATACAGATGGCATGACGACCATCTTGAATAACCAAGCCCGCAGGACCATCCCAAGCTTCCATGTGCTTAGAGTTAAACTCATAGAATGCACGTAAGTCTGCATCTAAAGTTTCAACGTTCTGCCAAGCTGGTGGCACGAGCATACGCAATGCACGGAATAAATCCATACCGCCACCGACCAAGATTTCAAGCATGTTATCTAAACTTGAAGAGTCTGAACCTGTACGGTTCACGATTGGATTAAGATCAGTTAAGCCCGGCAACAATGGATTTTCAAATTTAGGCGTACGCGCCAATGCCCAGTTACGGTTTGCTGTAATAGTGTTAATTTCACCGTTATGCGCAAGGTAACGGAAAGGCTGAGCAAGAGGCCAACGCGGTAAAGTGTTGGTCGAGAAACGTTGGTGGAATACCACAATATGAGATTTTAAACGCTCATCTGCTAAATCTGTATAGAACTCAGCAATCGCAGCCGGCATCATCAAGCCTTTATAGCTGATTACTGTCGAACAAAGCGTGTTCACATAGAATGACGGATCATTTAGTAATTGTTGTTCTGCACGGCGACGTGCCAAAAATAGTTTACGGTTAAACTCAACCTCTGTTACACCCATTGGACAGTTCACAATGACTTGTTCAAAAGCAGGTAAAGATTGAAGTGCAATTTCACCTAGTGCATCGTTATTTGTAGGGACAATACGCCAAGCCAGTACGCGTAAGCCATCAGCCTCAATTTCTTTAGTTAAAATATTTTTAGAGTGCTGCGCTAATGCCGGATCAACATTTAAAAATACAGTACCGACAGCAAAAACTTCACTCAGTGTAATATCACTCAGTTTTTTTGCTTCATCACGAAAAAATTGCTTTGGCATCGCCAATAATAAGCCGCAACCATCTCCCGTCTTGCCATCTGCGGCAATACCACCACGGTGCGTCATGCAACTTAAACTGTGAATTGCGGTTTCTACAAGATGATGACTTGATTCACCCTTCATATGGGCAATCAGTCCAAAACCACAGTTATCCTTAAACTCATCAGGTTGATATAAACCTTGAGCGGGAGCTACAGTATTAGGCGATGGCATGTGCATAGCGTACCCTTCTTTCAATAAGGCTCTTTCGAGCGTCAAACAAACAACTTCTTTCTGCGATATTGCCTACGGACGATAGTTAGCTCAATGTTTCGCAAAAAAAAATTTTGGGCTGATAAGCCAATATACGCTGTTCCATTTTTACGTACACTGGTTTTTGCTAGAAAAATGTTTTGACTTATTTCGCACTCTTTTAAAGCAGCTCGACCCCACGACTCTGCCTAGACTTCACTCTTTAGAGCGCCAAAATAGTTAGCAGTACATTAATAAGCACAAGAATAAAGCAAAAATTATGCCAATATAATTTTTGACACTTAAGTGTTTATATTTATTAAAAATAGATATGTTTTATTCAGGCTATCATTTTAATAAATGACCAAATATGCACCACACTTGATCAAAAAGTATATGTAACTTTTATTATTGCACTATATTTGTGCAAATTATTCTTATTGTTAGTTCCCTTTTGTGCCCTCATTTGTTGCATTTTTTGGAGGAGCTTCAGTTGCACGATTTTGTTGAGTCTTTTTAGCAGTATCAGCAGCAGAATTAGATTGGTGTACATCCACAACATTTCCCTCTGCATCTCGACGAATAATTGTTGTCCGAGTTGTAGAATTTGCTGCTGGAGCAGCCGCTTTAGGTTGCGTACTTAAATCCCCATTCACACCTGCACCCATGAGCAAAGACTCATCAATTTTAGGCAAGGCAGCTGGACGTAAACGCACTTCATAAGTTTGGCTAATCCCACCTTTCATTTCATCTGCACCCAAGTCATTAACTAAGGATACATAAGTTGAAAATTGTTGAGGTTGTGGCTTAATTGATTCAGGTAAATCAAGATTGAGTTGTGTTAACTGCTGAATTGCATCTTCAGAACGTTTAAATACACCATATGTCAAAACATATTGTTCAGATTGCTTATCTCCACTTAATCTGAAGTAGATGAATTTATTTCGATCTGAACGATTCTTTAAAAAGTTTTTAATAATATCTTCATCAGATGCACGGAACAGTTCGAGCGTCCATTGTTTCTTATTTTCGTTAATAAATTTTGTACCGCGGAACTCTGCCTCATGCTGACCAGATACGACAGTCCGAGTCGTTAAATCAAGAGGCCTAACTTCATCAGCTAAAGCCCCTAAGTTAGCCGTTGTTGCCACTTTTTCTGGCTGAATTTGCACTGGTGTTTCTGAATCGGCTGATTTTTCAACTTCGACAAGCTGCTTACTATCCGTCATTATCCAGAAAAGAAAAGCCAGAAACAAGCAGACGATACCACCCACCAACCAGATATATTGCTGAACATTCTGCCAAAGTGTACGTGATACAGTCATGTGTTACCTTAATTTATTATCCGTGTTGATTTGCCAAAATAGCTTGTTTCATGAGTTCAACATCAAAGTCTTTAGTAATTACCGCTTTTCCAAGTTGCTTTAACAGCACTAAGCGTAATTGACCATTGAGGACTTTTTTATCATGTGCCATATATCCAAGGAATTCATCCAATGGAATTTTTGGACATGATATCGGCAAATTAGCGCGTTGAATAATTTTTTTTGTACGCTCTACATCATCGCTTGAAATCCAGCCTAAACGCTGTGATAAATCAGCTGCCATGACCATGCCGGTAGCTACTGCTTCGCCATGCAACCAAGTACCATAACCAAGGTAAGATTCAATAGCATGACCAAACGTATGACCCAGGTTGAGTAAAGCTCTCTCACCTTGCTCTTTTTCATCATTTGCAACAATACGAGCTTTATGAGCACATGAACGATAAACAGCTTCTGCTAAAAGATCAGCATCGCGCCCAACCAACCCATCCATATTCTGCTCTAACCACACTAGAAAATCAGCATCACCTAACAAGGCATATTTAATAACTTCTGATAATCCAGCAGACAACTCTCGATCTGGTAAAGTATTGAGTTGAGCCATATCAGCCAAAACAACTTGAGGTTGCTGAAATGCACCAAGCATGTTTTTACCCAGTGGGTGATTAATTCCCGTTTTACCGCCTACACTTGAATCTACCTGTGAAAGAAGTGTGGTAGGAACCTGAATAAAATATACACCACGTTGAAAACATGCTGATGCAAAGCCAGCCATATCACCAATCACACCGCCACCTAAGGCTAGAACCGTACAATCTCGGTTAAAACCAGCTTCAAGTAATGCATCAAAAATTAAATTTAAATGTTGAATATCTTTATATTTTTCACCATCGGGCAAAATACAAGTAGCTATCGTTTTACCCAAACTTTTTAACGCTTCTTGATAGTGATCTAAATATAAAGGAGCGACTGTTTCGTTACTCACGATCATGACCTGTTGACCATGAATATAAGGCTCAAGCAACTGTTTAGGATCAAGTTGACTGCCAATAAAAATAGGGTAACGACGTTCGCCTAATTCAACATGTAACGTTTGCATGAGTTTATTAAACCACCAGTAAGTTTGGCTATTTTAGCGTGTTAGACAAAATAAGTTGCAAAATCTTTTGAGCAAGATCGCGTGCAGCACCCTGATTGGTTTCAATCGTGTAATGAGCAACTTCACGATATAAAGGATCACGTATTTTTAACAAATCTCGTAATTTTTGTTCAGGGTTTTCAACTTGTAGTAGAGGTCTGTTTTTATCGCGATAAGTTCGTTGTAATTGTAGTTCCACTGGAGTGTAAAGATAAACAACAATACCACGCTGCTTTAGGAACTCACGATTAGGTGCTTGAGTAATCGCACCTCCGCCTGTTGCTAAAACCAAAGCCTTGCGGGAAGTCAGCTCATTCAATACTATGGTTTCACGAGCACGAAATCCGAATTCCCCTTCTTTTTCAAAAATCCAAGGAATAGTAGCACCTGTTTTGCGTTCAATTTCATGATCACTATCTAAAAATTCACGCCCTAATATTTCGGCTAAATGACGTCCAACGGTTGTTTTTCCTGCCCCCATGGGCCCTACCAAATAAATATTTGGTAGGGTTTCAAACGCTTTGCTTGGCAAGGCGCCACCTATTTCAATTGCTTTCATTAAAAAATATATTAATGATTTCTCACCAAAGTGTCATTAACAATTCGTGGCGTAACGAAAATCAGTAACTCTTGTTTATCATCAGATTTCACATCTTTTCTGAATAAATGCCCAAGCACAGGAATATCACCAAAGAAAGGAACCTTAGTTTGTGAGTTAGTTGTCGTCTGCTCAAATACCCCTCCTAAAATGACTGTTTCACCGTTATTAACCAATACATTGGTGTTAATCTGATTTTTATTTAAAATTAACTCACCATTAGGGGCTTCGCCAGCAACAGAATCTTTTGAAATATCTAATTTCATTTGGATCTTACCATCAGGTGTAATACTTGGCGTCACGTTTAAGCTTAATAGCGCATCTTTAAAAGAAGTTGTGGCAGTTGAGCCAGCAGCAGAATTAGTCGTGGTTTGATAAGGAACCTGTTGACCTGTCGCAACTTTGGCAGGTTGTTTATCTGCTGTCATGACTTTAGGCGTCGAAATAACCTCACCATAACCATCGGCTTGTAATGCAGAAAGTTCAAGATCAAGCATAAAATCAGACATACTAATCAAACCAAAGGCAATACTTCCAGCCGGATTGCTTACCCCTAAATCGACATTTAAGTTATCTGGACGTTCAATCGTATATTTATAACCACCCGTTGTACTATCTTTTTCTGGCTGCCTTAAATTCCATAATGTTGTTTCACTACCTCCAACCAACAAATTTTTATTATTGGTAATGCCTTGAGATAGTATCCCCCATTTAACGCCAAGCTCTTTGGTGAAAGATGTAGAGGCTCTGACAATGCGTGCCTCAACCATGACCTGCTTAACTTGCACATCCAGTAAATCAACCATTTTACGAATTTGGTCAATCGATTGAGCTGTATCATTAATAATTAGAGTATTAGTTCGATCATCTTGAGTAATCGTGCCTCGCGGGCTAAGTAAACTACCCACATTATTGCCTAGGCTATCAACTCCGGTATTTAAATTGGTTGAAGTTGAAGTACCTCCACCTGAAGTACGCTGTAAACCATTACTATTATTTGAGCCTTGTGTAATCAAGCCCATAATATCGCCAGCTTTAGCATATTTAAGTTGAATATACTCAGTTTGCAATGGCGCTAACTTGACACTCTGCGCGACAGCTTTTGCTTCTTCTTCTTCAGCCTTGATTAACTCTGTAACAGGAGCAATCCAAATGACATTACCATTTCTACGTTTATCAAGATTTTTTGTCTTTAAAATAATATCAAGAGCCTGATCCCACGGAACATCTTTCAAGCGCAAAGTAATATTACCCTGAACACTATCGGCAGCCACCATATTAATGCCAGTAAAATCGGCAAGTAACTGCAGAACTCTACGAACTTCAATATCTTGGAAATCAAGAGAAAGCTTATTACCAGAATAATTAGGCGTCTTATATAAAGAGGTTACATTTTTGTCCTGAGGACGTTTTAAGCTAATGGTGAGTTTATTTTCCGCCTGATAAGCCATATATTCATAGCTACCAGTGGATTGGATCGTAATAACACCATTACCTTTTTCATTATAAGATTCGATGGTAGAAACAGGAGTCGCAAAATCATTCACATTTAAACGTTTAGCTAAATGTGTAGGAATTTTAGAACCCAGAGTTCTCACTACAACCTTGCTGCCTTGTTGTTGCACATCAACTGGGGTATTACTTCCCAATAAGTCGATGACAATAAGCCCTTCACCTTGGCCTCCACGCTGAAAGCCAATATTTGAAACCCCCTGGGGTTGAATCGTACTTGTTGGTAAAGGTTTAATAGCCGCTTGAGCTGAATTAATCTTTAAAATAAAAGTATTGCCTTCAATGCGCGTTGTAAACGCACCAGCCTCTTTTAAATTTACAGTTAAACGTGAGCGCTGATCGTCAGAACTTACATCGACCGAGCTCGCTTCATTTGTACCAATTGCTACTTTTGACTGTGTTAAAGTCTGCTGAGCTTTATTAAAATCCAAAATCAAACGTGAAGGATTTTCAAGTTGATATGCCTGTGGTTGCGGTGGCAAACCATTAAACATCACTCTAATTTCTGTACCCTGACCTGCAATTTGTGTCGGTACAATATTGGTCATGCTGACCTGTGCAGAGGCAACCTGCATAAGTGCAATGGCTACAGCCCCCATAGAAAACTGACGGAATACGTGATTCATTCTCTGACCATCCCCAATTAAATAATCTTTAAAAATACTTTTTCTTTGTTATTCCCTAAACTTTAGGGTGTGGGCCCAATGAGCACTAAAGTTCTTGGTCTTTCCACATAGCCTTCGCGCCCATCAGGAACAATTTCTACCAGATCAATCTGGGTTGGACCAATATGGGTAATACGCCCTTGATTCATCCCAATATAGTTACCCACCTGTACTCGCTCAATTTGCTGATCAGGTGACTGGATAAGAGCCAGCACTTGCCCACGGTTGTTACGGATACTTCCTTTCATGTTTAAGGATTCTAATGCATAACTTTCTAAAGGCTGAGGTGCTCGTGAGAAGTTCGGATAGACTCGTTTTCCTGCCATAATTTTGAGCTCAGCAGCAAGTGAGCTTGGTAAAAATGGACTCTTTAGCTGATGAGCCGCATAATTAAATTGTGGCACAGGTGTGAAAATAGGGGCTGGGTCTATCGGCTGTGGTGGCTGGTTACGTATATTTGCCATTTGCTGATTTACAGCATCAATTCTCGAATCACATCCGACTAAAACTAAACATGCCAAAATAGAAAAAGAAATTTGCTTAAGTTTCATTGTAATGCTCCTATTTCGACTGTGTATTAGCAGTAGAGGAAACAGGTGCTACCGAAGCAGGAGCTTTTTTCTCTGGATGTTCAGCATTTTCTACGGCACCCATATAGCGATAGGTTTTAGCTTTAATAGAATAATTAAGTACAGGAATATCCGACTTACTATCTTTAACTGGTGCAGCTTCTACAACAAAGTCATGCATCGTCACAATACGTGGTAATGCCGCGATACTACTGACAAAAGCACCAAAAGCGTGATAATCGCCGGTTGCTTCCATCGTAATAGGCTGTTCAATAAAAATTTCCTGCTTCACTTCATCTTCTAAACGGATATTTTTAAACTTCAGACCAGAATTCACCCCAGTTAAGTTAATATCTTCAACCAAGCTTGGAATTTCGGTTTCTTTTGGCAATTGCTCTAACTGTTGATTAAAGTTTGCTTGCATATCTTGAAGTTGAAGCTGATATTGCTGCAAGTTACGTAATTTTGAATCTTTTTCTCGAAATTCATTCAACAAATTACTTTCTTGCGCCTGTGCATTATCAATTGCTTGTAGCTTTGGCTGAATAACAAGAAAATATCCCAAAGCCAACACAGCAAAGAAAATAAAAATCCAACACGTAATTTTCACAGATAATGGCCAGCTACCATAACTGTTCATATCTAGTGTGTTAAATTGCTGAAGAAACCTGTCTAAAGTGATCTTTTTTTTCTTAGATGGAGTTTGTTCTAACGACAACTCATGAAGTTCATCTGGACTCATTTAACCGCCCCCTTATTCGCACTTACAGACGTCTTGGCGGTATCATCTGTTGTAGTCACCCCCGCTTCGCCCAAATCAACAGTCACCACAAAACTGCCATAGCTATCTTCCACTCTAGGAAGCAGCGAACTCGCAGCCTTATCTTTTTTCTCTTCAGACGCTAAAAAAGAGTTCATAAAAGCATTGCGATACCATTGTGAGGCTTCTAGTTTACGTAATAACTCTGCAACCGTATTTGGACTTTCTGCTTTACCTTCAATGGTAAATTTATCGCCAGTTCGACTAAATTTAGTCAAATACATCGCTGTAGGAGTCACGCGAACCAATTCATCTACCAAACGCACGACAACTGGACGCTGGCTTTGCAAGCCCTGAATGAGTTTCATACGCTCGATAATTGCGTCACGCTGTTCTTGCAAACCATTTAAGGTTTTAAGCTGTTGATCTAAACTCTGGTTTGTACTGGTGACGAGTTGATTAGCTTGCTCTTGATCATTTAATTTTTGATTCAAATAAAACCACCCGGAAAATACAGTGGTGATTCCCAGAACAACTACCCCAAAACATAAAATAATAAATTGTTTTTTGCGCTGTTCCCTAAGCCCATCGCGCCAAGGAAGTAAATTAATTGTTGCCATTAATCAAAACTCCTTAAAGCCAAGCCACATGCCACCATTAACGAAGAAGCATCATTTTCAATTTTTTGAACGTCGACTTGAGGAGAAAAACCCATTTGTAAAAATGGATTGGCAATAGTGACTCGGTAACCAAGCTTTTGCTGCAACAATTTGGCAAGCCCAGGAATATTGGCATTCCCACCTGCTAGTAAAATATGGTCAATTTCATTGAATTGTGATGAAGAGAAGAAAAATTGTAGAGATCTAGCTGCTTGCTGCACGACAGCATCAAGAAATGGCTCTAAGATTTCGATGTCATAATCATCTGGTAAAGAGCGCTCTTTTTTAGCCCGTCCCGCTTCTTCTAAAGACAAACCATAACGACTTTGGATTTCCAAACTAAGCTGTTTGCCACCAAAGACTTGTTCACGGGTATAAACAATTTTGCCATTTTGCATAACCGATAATGTCGTCATGGTATGACCGATATCTAAAATACCAATGGTATTTGCACCCATTGGCAAGCTATCAGCAAATACACTAAAAGCACGCTCAACAGCATAACTTTCTACATCAGCAAGCTTAGGCGTTAAATCCACCAGTTCAAGCACTTCCACTCGTGTTTCAACATTTTCTGTTCTTGTTGCAACTAGAAGTACATTTACACGGTTTGGATTAGGTAAGCGATCCGATAAAACCTCAAAATCGAGGCTCACTTCATCCAAAGGGAACGGTATATACTGCTCCGCATCTAATCGAATCTGAACCTCTCGCTCATCATCATTCATATCTGCATCCATTTCGATGGTTTTATGAATAACCGTCGATGTTGGAACAGCAATTGCAGCATTACTGGTTTGGGGATTTGCTAAATTCATCGCCCGCTCCAAAGCTTCTGCAACTGCCTCTGGATTCAAGATATTTTTTTCAACTACACTGTTCTCAGGTAAAGGCATCAAAGCATAGCTTTCCACCCAATACTTACCGTTCTTAACAGAGAGCTCCAACAACTTAACAGAAGTCGAACTAATATCGACCCCCATTAACCCCTTATTCGGTTTACGATATAACCTGAGCACACTATTGTCCTATTATTTTTTTATCCCCAAAAAAAATTACAAACCAATAATCTAGGTCTTTATTTTTACGCGGATACAATATCTCATCTAACAATCCGCATGTCTAAAGGCTATACTGACCACAATTAGTTTGTATTCGATCTTATTAAAGCTTACTTATCATGAAAAAGCTATCCAGTTTGGGCTTCGTGCGTCCAATTTTTTTGATCATTATTATTATCTTAGTCTCACTTCCGATGGGCTTTTATGGCATGTATCTCTATATCGCCCCATCGCTCCCTGAAATGAGTTCACTAAAAAAAGCTCCGCTTTTAAAACCACTACAGGTCTACACCTCCGACAATCAGCTGATTGCCGAGTATGGTGGTAAGCTTTCTATTCCAGTTGAATACAAACAAATTCCTCCTGCTTTTATTCATGCATTTTTAGCAGCAGAAGATTCTTCTTTCTTTGAACATAGCGGGATCAGTTTTAAGGGTTTAGGGCGCGCTTTAAGTGAAAGCGTCACTGGCTCTGATGTGCAAACTGGTGGTTCAACCATTACCATGCAGGTTGCCAAGAATTATTATTTGAGCCCAGAAAGAACATTAAAACGGAAAATAACCGAGATCTTTTTGGCTCGAAAAATTGAGCAAAATTTATCCAAAGAAGAAATTCTCAGTCTCTATGTGAATAAAATTTTCTTAGGGAAGAATGCCTACGGCATCGCCGCCGCCTCAAAAATTTATTACAACAAAAGTATTAATGAGCTAAGTATTGCTCAAATGGCAATGATCGCCGGCTTACCGAAAGCGCCATCTAAATACAACCCAGTAGTTAACCCTGAGCGTGCACTTGAACGTCGTAACTGGATTTTAGGCCGCATGTTACAGCTGGGTTATATCTCTCAAGCAGAATATCAAAAAGCTGTTGCAGAGCCGATCAATTTGAACATGCCCAATCGCGACCTAAATAATATTCACCCATATGCAGGTGAAATGGTTCGTTCAGAGCTTGTAAAACATTTTGGCGAACAAGCCATTGATTCTGGCTATAAAGTCTATACAACCATCAATGCTAAACGCCAAGCGATTGCAGAGAAATCTGTGCAAGATGGTCTTGAAGCTTATGATCGTCGTCATGGCTGGCGTGGTGCGGAAGCACACGATAAGCCCTTAAGTGAATTTAGAGCATATGCCAATACTTACCCTGCACAAGTCACCAAGGTAAATAGCAGCTCTTTTGAAGCACTCATGCAAGATGGCACAACGGTTACTGTACAGTGGTCAGGTATGTCATGGGCTCGCCCCTATCACAATGCGAATAGTGTAGGTGGTGCTCCTTCCCGTGCCTCTCAAATTGTTCAAGTTAAAGATATTGTACGCTTGCGTCCAAATGATGCTAAAACCGCATGGTCTTTAGTTCAAGTTCCAAAAGCTCAAGGTCAGCTCATTGCAATTAATCCAAATGATGGTTCAATTGAAGCAATTGTAGGTGGCTATAATTTCTATCAATCGAAATTTAACCGTGCTTTACAAGGATGGCGTCAACCTGGCTCTACCATCAAACCATTCCTCTATGCTTTAGCATTAGAACGTGGTATGACACCTTACAGCATGGTTAACGATAGTCCTATCACGATTGGCAAGTGGACGCCTAAGAACTCAGATGGTCGTTACCTAGGTATGATTCCATTACGTCGTGCTTTGTACTTATCGCGTAATACCGTATCAGTAAGACTTCTACAAACAGTAGGCATCGAACGTACTCGCCAATTATTTATGGATTTTGGTTTACAAGAAGATCAAATTCCACGTAACTACACTATTGCCTTAGGTACACCTCAAGTGTTACCAATTCAAATGGCAACTGGTTATGCCTCGTTCGCAAACGGTGGCTACCGTGTGCAACCACACTTTATTCAGCGTATTGAAGATGCATATGGCAAAGTAATTTACGAAGCTAAACCAGAATATGCATGCATTCCATGTATTAATGCTCCTGAGACAACTGAAGATGCACAGGCAACTACACTAGATGATCAAGTTATCGAAGTTACGAATAAAGAGCTAGAGCAGAAAGATAAAGCAGCCAAACAACTTAACCTTAAACAAACGGATAAGAACAATAGTCAATATCGTCAGGCACAGCGTATTTTAAAATCAAGCTCTGCTTATGATATGGCGAACATTTTACGTGATGTAATTGAGCATGGTACAGGTCGTGCTGCGCTTAAAATTGGCCGTAGTGATTTAGGTGGTAAAACAGGTACAACTAACGATGCAAAAGATGCATGGTTTGCAGGCTTTAATGGTAAGTTAGTTGCGATTACTTGGGTCGGTTTCGACCAACCTACTACACTGGGTCGCCGCGAGTATGGTGGTATTGCAGCATTGCCAATCTGGATTAACTTTATGGACCAATCCCTTAAAGGTACTCCAGCTGCTTGGGTTCGCTTAGAAAAAGATGCGCAAGCCCCTATTTCTCGTGACAAACAAGCAGCCATTACTGAAGTAGGCGATAAGAAAACCTATCGTGCAGCTCCACCATTAGCACGTCCACTCTATCGTCCAGCACCGCCGCAACCGAAAGTTAACGCAAATAATGACTTTGCCGATTTACCGGGTGAGGAAATTGTTATTCCATCAAAAGCTGCACCTCCTGCCATGAAACCTTCACAGGGAGCAGCACCGAAGCGTGAGAAAGATGAACTAGAAAATCTGATTAATCAGATTGAATAGCAAAAAAAAGCCATCATACGATGGCTTTTTTTTGCACTTTTAAAAACAGATCATCAGATGGCTTCTTTTTTTGCGCTTTTAAAATCTGCTGTTAGATAGCTTGTTTATTACGTTTCTGAAAGACATAAATTTGAAAAGATGCTGTTACCTCTAATTGCGATTGCTGCTCTAACTGCAAACGACGCTCAGGAGATGCTTTATAAGCATAAGGCGTCATAGCAATCAGATTTTTTAAAGCCTGTTGATCAAGCACAAAAGGGGCATTAATAATTTGCTCTTGTTTGAGCTCAAACAAATCTTGCAACTGCTCTACAAACTTCTCTGGTGTATGGGGGTTAACCTGCTCAAACAAAGCTTCACGCATTGCATATAAATGCTCAGATGCAGGAGTGACAACAATTAAATATCCATCATCTTTTAAAATACGTGCAATTTCTGCTTGTGGAATTGGGCTAAACAAACTGGTACATGCATCCATGCTTTGATCAAGCACAGGTAAAGTTGCACCAGTTCCTACAACCCAAGTCACCTCAGCATTGAGCTTTGCTGCGCGCTGTACCGCATTTTTTGCAATATCAACACCAACACATTGCTCAACCACTTGCTGCATGGCACTAGTGTAGTAGCCTTCACCACACCCAATATCAAGTACGGTTTTTACACCTAATTGTTTTAATAAGGCGACTACAGCATGTTGTAAAGGCTGATAATAACCACCTTGTAAAAAAGCTCTTCGTGCATCGACCGACTCTGGCGTATCCCCAGGGTTCTTACTATGTTTATGTTGCACAACATGTAAGTTCACATAACCTTGTTTAGCGGCATCATAACTATGCCCTCTTTCACAACGCCAAGTTTTATCCAGTAGATCTAAAGGCTGACGGCAAACAGGACACATCAATACGCTCATGTTTTTCTCTCAATAAAAAAGCCGGCAATGCCGGCTCTTGTGAAAACCTTTCTTAACGCAATTTTAAAGTCATTAGACCTAAAACTACTAATATAATTGTAATAATCCAAAAACGAATCACAACTTGGGTTTCTTTCCAGCCCTGCTTTTCATAGTGATGATGCAACGGCGCCATTAAGAACACGCGTTTATTACGCATCCGCAGCGAGCCAATTTGCAAGAAGACAGATACTGCCTCCATTACAAATACACCACCCATAATCGCAAATACGATTTCTTGGCGTACCATGACAGCAATTGTTCCAAGCATCGCACCTAAAGCCAAAGCACCTACATCACCCATAAAGATTTGAGCAGGGTGTGCGTTATACCAAAGAAATGCTAAACCTGCACCAATCATGGCAGAACAGATCACAACAAGCTCAGAGGTATATTTCACATATGGAATATGCAAATAGTTAGCAAAACGAATATCACCTGACAAGTAAGCAAATACGCCTAAGCCCGTAGCTACCATGACAACAGGCATAATGGCCAAACCATCTAAACCGTCAGTTAGGTTAACCGCGTTAGAAGCTCCATTAATGACCAGATAGGTAAATAGAATAAATGCCAAGCCTAAAGGAACGATAGAGAGTGGAATTGAAAGATTCTTAAAGAAAGGAATCAATAAATCCAGCATATTTGCTGTGTGCTCTGCATTAGATTGTTCAGTTGCAATTAAATATAACGCGATACCGGCACCAAGTGACGCAATAGAAGTCCAGAAGAATTTCTTACGAGCAGGTAAACCAGCATTGTCTTTATAGCGAATTTTAATCCAGTCATCTGCCCAGCCAACTGCACCGAACACGACCATTACACCAAGCACAATCCAGACATAAGGGTTCGATAAATCAGCCCAGAGTAAAGTACTAATACCAATTGAAAGCAGAATTAAAATCCCGCCCATCGTTGGTGTACCCATCTTTTTAGCATGATTCTCAGGAGCAAATGAACTTACTGCCTGACCGTACTTTAACGCTTGTAATTTACGAATCATGATCGGTCCAAGGACCAAACCAATGGTCAGTGAAGTTAATACACTGAGTAAAGAACGTAATGTTAAATAACGAACGACCTGAAACGAACTGTGATAGCCCGCAAGGTGTTCAAACAACCATAACAGCATTTAAAGTTTCTCCATCAAATCAGCCATCAACGTTTCCATATGAGTAAAGCGAGAACCTTTAAACAGGAAACTCATGGACTGTGGTTGATGTGTTTGGATTAGATTGATTAGAAATGGAAGCGCCTCAGCTTGTGTCTGAAATGCTTTCACTTTATTGGAATGAGAGTCTGCACCCTCGAAAACGGCTGATGCAAATTGCCCAACCGCAATAATATGATCTAAAGGAAGCTCGGCAAGATCACGGCCTAAATCATGATGCTCTTGCCAACTGCTATCTCCTAACTCACCAATATCACCCATGACCATCACTTTTACGCCTTGTTGCTGCAACAACACTTGTGCAGCAGCGCGCATTGAAGTCGGATTGGCATTATAAGTATCATCAATAAATAAGTAAGGTGACTTTTGAATAAAGTTAAGACGGCCTTTAGCTCCCTGAGCTTGCTCTAAGCCTTGGACAATATCTTCTAGTCCAATACCAATTGCTAAAGCAAAGGCTACAGCTGCGGTTGCATTTTGAACATTATGCTCGCCTGCAAAAGGGAGTCTAACAGCACTGACGCCTTGCGGCGTATGTAGCGTAAAATTTGTTGATTGAGGTAATAATTCAATATCTGTTGCATACACATCGCCATCTACACCAAATGTAGAAATACGATGCGCTTTTGCGGCGTCAAGAATCTCAGCAGTGAAATCATCTTGTTGCGGTACGATTGCAACGCCATTTGGTAAAATATGACGATAAATTTCCGATTTAGCTCGGCAAATACCTTCACGCCCGCCAAATTCACCCAAATGAGCGGTACCAATATTCAAAATGCCTGCAACATGGGGCTGAACAAGTTTTGATGTGTAATCAATCTCGCCTTGATGGCTTGCACCCAACTCCATCACCGCATATTGATGTTCCTTGCGAAGCTCTAGCAGCATCATCGGTACACCAAGGTCATTATTTAAATTACCACGGGTGATTAATGTTGGCGCTAAGCGCGACAATATACTTCCTAACATTTCTTTAGCTGTGGTTTTACCGCTACTGCCTGTTAAAGCAATCACTTTTAATTGGGTATTTTGCTCACGACGATAAGCTCCTAGTTGCCCCAAAGCCAAGCGAGTATCGGCCACAACCAATTGTGCAATTTCTACATCTAAAGGGCGGTCAACAATAGCGATTTGACAACCATTCGCTGCAACCTGAGCTACAAAGTCGTGCGCGTCAAAACGTTCACCCTTAAGTGCTAAAAAGGCGTCCCCAGTTTCCGCATGACGAGAGTCCGTCAAAATACGTTTAATTTCAGTTTGAGGGATTTGGTCTTTATGCCAATAGCCCTGCGTTGCCTGTTGTAATTGTTGAGCTGTCCACGGTTCCAAAGGCACGGTACTAGTGGTTGAAGTATGCATAAATAATCCTATTGTGCAGGGTAAGCAGCGTCTACAGTATGGTGCTGTGCAGAAATTGCTGATTGTACTTCGACAACATCATCAAACCAGTGACGCACACCATTAATTTCTTGATAGTTTTCATGACCTTTACCAGCAATAACCACAATATCACCAGCTTGAGCTTGCTCTGCAACAAATTTAATTGCTTCACGGCGGTCATGAATTTCATGCATACGGTGCCCTGAAAAATCGATTCCTTGCTTCATGTCAGCAAAAATTTGCTCAGGGTCTTCTGTTCTTGGATTATCTGAAGTCAAAATAACAGGATTTGCTCCATCCAAAGCTGCTTGAGTCATGAGTGGACGTTTACCACGATCGCGGTCCCCACCACATCCGAAAACGGCCCAAAGCTGATTAGATACATGTCGTTTTAAAGTTTTGAGTACTTGAATTAAAGCATCAGGTGTGTGCGCATAATCCACAACAAATAAACGCTCACCATCGCGAATGACCTGCATTCGTCCCGGCGCACCAATAAGCTTAGGAACAAAAGCGACTAAAGCTTCTAAATCAAAACCTGCTTGTTCAGCAGCAATAAGTGCTGCAATCAGATTTTCGACATTGAAATGCCCCAATAATGGACTTTGAACAGCAAAAGAACCTTGCGAGCTGACTAAATTAAAAGTCGCCCCTGCCAAACTGTAACTTAAGTCACTAATATAATAATCAGCAGTATTTTGGGTAAGTGAATACGTCAGAATCTTTGGCTGAGCAGGATTTTGTTTTGCTGCATTGATCATAAGAGCAGCATGCTCATCATCAAGATTAATAACAGCTACCTTTAAAGAATTAAAACGGAATAAGAGAGCTTTTGCTTCTGCGTAAGCCTCTAAAGTGCCGTGATAATCCAGATGATCACGACTCAAATTACTATAAACAGCAATTTCAATCGCACAACCATTTAAACGACCTTGCTCTAAACCATGTGAGCTTGCTTCCAAAGAAGCGAAAGTTGCACCTTGTTTAGCATAATCATGTAATGCATTTTGTAGTTGTAAAGCATCGAGCGTAGTATGAGTTGATGGTGTCAGATCAGGCAAAATACCATTACCTGTTGTTCCCATCACCGCACAGCGCTGTTGTTGTGAACTAATTAATTCAGCAACTAGACGCGAAATTGTTGTTTTCCCATTTGTGCCTGTTACTGCAACAATACGTGCTGGTGTAACAGGGTCAATATGTTGCAAATAACGCTCTTGCCATTCGCCCATACGCTGACGTACGTCAGGGCATACCCATTCATTTGCCACACCCAGCTCAGTTTCACTAATGATCGCAAGTGCACCATTTGCTAGCGCTGACTCAGCGAAAGCACGTGTTTTTTCAGGTTGGCTATAACTGGTCAAAGCAATAAAAATTTGGCCCGATTCAACCTTACGACTATCTAAACTAAAGCCATAAAAAGGTTGCTTAGACCAATGTGCATTAATCTCGACTGGATTAATTTCTTGAAAAGAAACAGACATAGCTTACCTGCGAATAGGATTTACTGAAGTATCAAGCGGCTTATCAAGCGGTACATTCATTAAACGTAATGATTCTTGCATAATGCGTGCAAAAACAGGTGCCGCAACTAAACCACCGTAATAACGACCTTGTGGGTTTTCAACAACGACAATAACGGCTAAACGTGGGTCACTAATTGGAGCAACACCAGCAAATAAAGCACGGTATTCATTATTTGAATAACCTTTACGGTCTGCACGGAGTTTATGAGCAGTACCTGTTTTACCGCCCACACGATAACCCGGAATATTAGCTTGCTTTGCAGTACCGCCAGGCATCGTAACCTGTTCTAGCATGAGCAAAACCTGATCGGCAATTTTTGGAGCAAGAACTTGTTCACCTTTAGGTGCGTGATCTAACTTATGTAGGCTTAAAGGCATTTTCTGCCCATGATTTGCAAGCATTGCATAGCCTTGCGCCAACTGAAGAATCGTCGCATTTAGACCATAACCATAAGCCATGGTACCAATTTGGGACGAGTTTAATTTACTTACAGGAAGCACTAAACCTGAGCTTTCACCCGGAAATTTAACAGCCGAACGTTTACCAAAACCTGCACGATTAAAGAAGCTTGGCAATGTTTCTTTTGGAAGTGACAATGCAATTTTTGCAGAACCCACGTTTGAAGATTTAATAATCACGCCGCTTACAGTTAAAGCACCATAATTATGCGTATCACGAATCGTATGCCAACCTAAACGCATTGAGCCTGGAGACGTATTTACAATCGTGTTAGGCGTATATTGGCCAGTTTCTAATGCAGAAGAAATTGTAAATGGTTTCATGGTTGAACCCGGCTCGAACATATCAATCGCACCGCGGTTACGCATGGCATCTTTATTAGATAAACCGTTTTTATCATTCGGGTTATATGACGGCCAACTGGTCATTGCCAGAATTTCACCAGTCTTAACATCTACAGCAATTGCAGTTGCCGAACGCGCATTATTTGCAACACCAGCTGCGGTCAACTCTCTATACATAATGTATTGCAAACGAGAGTCAATGCTTAAAGTGATGTTTTCGCCTGGCTCACCCTCACGAATAACCTCTGAAACTTTTAAACGGTTTCCGCGCTTATCACGAATAACTTTTTGCTCACCATCCACACCTGACAGCTGTTTATTGAGCTGCATTTCCAAGCCTTCAATCCCTTGGCCTTCGCTGTTGGTTAAACCAATAATCTGGGCATTTGGCTGTGGTTGAGGATAATAACGCTTATACGTTTTCTCGGCATATACCCCTTGAAAGTTACCCTTCGTAATGAGATCTGCCTGTTGCGGTGGGATTTCTTTTTTCAAAACCAGATAACGAGAACGTGGTCGTGCATTCATCTGTTTTTTAAGATCGGCACGGTCTAAACCAACGACATCTGCCAACTCATCAAGATTCAAGTTTTTATCGGGTAATTGTCTTTTTAATTTACGATTATTCGGATCTTTCTTTAATTCCGCTGTAATCTGGTCATATAAGTGCTTGGTATCGAAATAATCACGTGGATCCATTACGATTTTCATGATTGGTGTACTAATTGCCAAAGGCACACCATGGCGATCGCTAATCACGCCACGCATAGCTTCCACACGCTCAGTACGCAAAATATTGGCATTGGCCTTGTTTTGTAAAAAATCCTTATTAATTACTTGTACATAAAATGCACGTGCAATTAAAACAACAAAACAGAGTAACACTACTGCCCAGAGCAGATAAAACCGCCACATATCAAAGGCAAGAGTTGGTTTTTCCGAAATAGACTGCTGTTTTTTCCGTGTTTGTTTTGTTCGCTTATCTACCATACAGCAAGGCCTTACTTATTTTGCTCTGAGGTCATTGGTAAAGAAATTACCACCGTTTCTGCAGCCGGTGGAGAAAACATCCGTAGCTGAGTTACAGCACGTGTACCAATCTGTGCCGTTGCACCAAAGGTTTGTTGCTCAATGAGCAAACGCCCCCATTCAGCATTGAGATCATCACGTTCACGCATATAAGAGCTAAGCTCTCTATAATCATGACGATATTCAAATACTTGAAATACCACCATCATGGCACTTATAAAGACAAGCGCCACTAATACTGTATACACCACAACTTTTTTCACCACTTTGTTTTCTGTGGTGGCGATTTCATCACTGCTTTTCATTACGCGCCTTTTTCTTCCAAGCGTTCAGCAACCCGAAGCCATGCACTACGTGATCGAGGGTTCGCTTTTACTTCTTCTTCACTCGCACGAACCCGTGAAATTTTCTTTAATCTTCTTGTATCTACACGCTGCTCAGGCATTCCCCAACCGAAATCTTCTGCTAACGTTGATTCTTTTTGAATAAACTGCTTAATCAGTCGGTCTTCAAGAGAATGGAAACTAATAACAGACAAACGTCCTTCCGGTTTAAGTAAGTCTACAGCTTGCGGCAAAAATACTTCAATATCTTCTAGCTCTTTATTAATAGCAATTCGAATAGCCTGAAATGCACGTGTCGCTGGATGTTTATGTTTTTCCCATTTTGGATGAGCAGTTTTAACAACTTCCGCCAATTGGGCTGTCGTTTCTAGTTTTCCAGCGAGTTTAATGGCTTTAGCAATACGTCGACTATAACGCTCTTCACCATATTGATAAATAATATTTGCTAATTGTTCTTCTTCAATTTTAAGTAACCACTCGGCCGCAGTTAAACCCTTAGAATTATCCATTCGCATGTCCAACGGACCATCTTGCATAAAGCTAAAACCACGCTCAGCCTGATCAAGTTGAGGAGATGACACCCCCAGATCAGCCATAATGCCATCAACACTCATCACGCCAATTTCCTGCATCTTCTCTTTGATATCAGCAAAACTGGCATGGATGATGGTAAATCTTGGATCTTCTTGTGCCAAAGTAGCAGCAACTTCCAATGCTTGAGGGTCTTTATCAAATGCGTACACTCGCGCATTTTCATCAAGTTTAGAAAGCAATAAACGGGTATGCCCACCTCTTCCAAAGGTTGCATCGATATACACCCCAGTTGTGCGATCTGCCAATAAGCTCTCAACGGTCTCAAAAAGTAAGACAGAAATATGCGACATAGGTGTTAAATCATAGCGTGAAAATGTAACTGCACATTATCACCTTGTTTATGACCAACGCCAAACGGCTTTTTGTAGGAAAATATTAATTTTTCATAGATAAAACCGTTTTGTTAGCACTTTTTAAGCAAAATAATAAAGTAAGGATAATTTTTTAGAGTTAAATACGAATTTATAAAACTTTTTATTAAACGCTTTACTTAAAAAATTCTCTTTATCTTTCCGTTTATCTCATTAGAAACTCTCACGGATTTGCATTAAGTCGAGATGAGATGACAATCTTTCTCGGCATATTTACCGATTTCATTTAACCATTTTTGCCGTTGGTTTGAACTTGCTCCCCGCACGGTTCCAATATAATTAACTTTGACTTTGCGGACCCCACAAAATTGCAAAGTCGCTTTTTTAAGTTGACGCGTACTTGGCTCACCATAGTACCAACGATAAAACCAGCCTGGCTGATCTAAAGTCGTAATGAGTCGTGCTGATTTGGACTGTAAATGACCAATAACACGATTACTGTTTTCTCGGTAACTAAAAACAAGATTTGGTAAAAAGAGTCTGTCAATAAAACCTTTAGCTATGGCTGGAAGCCCTCCCCACCAAACTGGAAAGAACCATACCAAATGATCTGCAGCCTGAATTTTTTCAAGCGCACTCATTAAATCGGGTTCCAGATCCATCCGTCTCTCATAGCCATATTTTAAATTAGGCTCGAAATCCAACTTAGCAATTTCGATGAGATCGACGTGAACACCTAATGTTTTTACGTGTTCTACATAGTTGTGAGCTAATGCATGATTAAAACTAATATCGGATGGATGACCATTGATAACTACAATACGTTTAGAGACTTGAGACATATATCGCCTTTATTGTCGCGCAGTCAAATATCAAGTGATATCTGAAATAAATAAGTAGCGAAAATATCTTATAAAAATTAAGATAT
The DNA here is from genome assembly GCF_037027805.1 of Acinetobacter sp. 161(2023). Taxonomy (NCBI): domain Bacteria; kingdom Pseudomonadati; phylum Pseudomonadota; class Gammaproteobacteria; order Moraxellales; family Moraxellaceae; genus Acinetobacter; species Acinetobacter sp. 161(2023). Next base: position 185,628 of record NZ_JAZEYD010000005.1, read on the forward strand.
CAAGTGATATCTCAACTATTCTTTTAGCTGGCTCTTATGACTCTTTCTCGCAATGAAAAACAGATACAAACTCGACAGCATCTCATTGACGCTGGGTTTGCCCTCATTTCTGAATACGGTTATAACGCAGTATCTATCAGGAATCTATCTAAACAAGCGGGTTATACTCAAGGTGCCTTCTACTCGAATTTCAACAATAAAGAAGAGTTTTTGCTTGAGCTTATGCAGCTTCAATTCGCTAAAGAAAATTTACAATTACAAGAAATCTTTACCAGTGCCCCCTCAAATACAGAGCAACTCATTGATTCATTGCGCCAATGGCTGACCGCTTTTTTCAGAAACGATGAATGGCTTAAGATATCAATAGAACTACAACTATTTGCTGCACGTGATATTACCTTCGCCGAGGAGTATCAAAAGGTTTGGAAAACTCATCAGCAAGAAGTAACTAAAATTATGAAGCAGTTCTTTTCTTTAATGGATATGACTGAGCCTGATGACTATGATTCTATTGTTATAGAGCTTGTATCATTAAGTTATGGGCTGGCCTTACAATATATGATTTTTAAAGATGATATAGACCACTACATTAATATCTTTATCAACACTTTATTAAAAAGATTGGGCAACTTCTAAGTTAATCAAAATTAGATGTAAAAATACAAAAAGCCGCTTAATGATTAAATAAGCGGCTACATAGAAAAGCTTAATTCATTATTGCTTCCCATCGTAAATTTGATCGAAGACAGCTCCATTAGCAAAGTGAGTTTTTTGAGCTTTAGCCCAGCCGCCAAAAACATCATTAATAGTAAATAATTTAATTTTTGGGAATTGCGCTGCATATTTAGCAGCCACTTGAGCATTACGCGGTCGGAAATAATGTTTAGCAGCCAACTCTTGCCCTAACGGTGAATATAAAAAGTTCAAATAGCCTTTTGCTAAAGTTCGGTTCCCATCTTTATCTACGGTTTTATCTACAATCGCGACTGATGGCTCTGCCAAAATTGAGATTGATGGGTAAACGATTTGATATTTGTCTTTATCAGGTCCTTTAGTTGCCAATAAAGCTTCATTTTCCCATGATAACAAAACGTCACCAATTCCACGCTCAGCAAATGTTGTTAGCGAACCACGTGCTCCCGAATCAAGTACTTTTACATTGTGATAAAGTTTTTTAACTAACTCACGAGCTTTAGCATCATTACCGCCCGGTTGTTTTAAGGCATAACCCCATGCCGACAAATAAATCCAACGAGGTGCACCACCTGTTTTAGGATTGGGGGTGATAATTTCAACACCCGGTTTGGTTAAATCATTCCAGTCACGTATATTTTTCGGATTACCTTTTCGAACTAGAAACACAACAGTAGAAGTATACGGCGCAGAATTATTCGGAAATTCTTTTTGCCAATTCGGTTGGATAAAACCCGCTTTCACAATCTCATCAATATCATTAGCTAACGCTAACGTGACAACATCAGCTTCTAGGCCTGTGGCTACCGCCCGAGCTTGTTTACCAGATCCACCATGTGATTGTTTAAATTCAACATCCTGTCCTGTGCGCTGTTTCCAGAACTTACCAAAAGCCTGATTATATTCTTGATAAAATTCTCGGGTGGGATCATAAGAAACATTTAAAAAAGAGGTAGCTGCTTGAGCTGCTGTTACTGCCATTCCCAAGTACACAGCTACAGCCATTATTGATATTTTTTTCATTTACAAAATCCATCATTGGTTTTAGTTTTACTATATTTTTAATTTTATAATTTACAATCAATTACTTATATTAATATATTTTTTATTAATCTCTTTAAAAGATATAGATTAAGATGACTAAGTTATTTCTTTTTTGAAAAATTTTGTAATTATTCTTCTAAATTAATGAGGACCTTCACTTTATCTACACATTAATTTGTTAAATAATGAAGCGCAAAGGATACATATGACCTACACTTGGGTCGACCAGATTAAAATATAGATATTTTTTGTAAAAAGTGTGACTCAGTTCAACTTCTTTATTAAGATTTATGTTTAAATCGTAGCATTACCGTAATTTTACATTTCGTTAAACTCAAAAAATAGATGAAATGTAATGAACAGAGGGGATGATTAATAATGAAAATTCATTATGGAAAAGCGTTAAGCTTAAGTTTGGTGCTAGGTTTTGCATCACAGTTTTCTGCAGCAGCGGCACTTAAAGATACTCCAAATAAAATTGGGTCAGATAAGCAAACTTCGCTTATTGGAAAAGCTTTAGATCAACAGAAACGTAATCTCGTTGTATTACCTTCTACAGATGATGAGCTTAAAGTACTCAATACTATTCGCGTTACACCGACTCAAAATTTCCTCGCTGCTCAGCATGAACGTTTTTCACGTTTTGTTCAGGCAATCTTTCAGCCACATACTTCTTAAAACCTGAAACATCCCCTCTTCGTTTCAGTTTTAGCCCAGTCTGATGTTAAATAAAACGTCAGAATACTGGGCTTTTTCGTTATAATAGTTTCAATTTTTATTTTGACCCATTACCTATGAAAGTTCGTACTCGTATTGCACCATCCCCTACTGGTTTTCCTCATGTGGGCACCGCCTACATCGCCTTATTTAACATGTGTTTTGCGAAACAACACGGCGGAGAATTCATTTTAAGGATTGAAGATACAGACCAGCTTCGCTCTACACCAGAATCTGAAAAAATGATTTTAGATTCATTGCGTTGGTTAGGTCTAAATTGGTCGGAAGGTCCAGATATTGGCGGCCCTCATGCACCGTATCGCCAATCTGAACGTATGGGAATTTATAAGCAATACGCATTAGAACTTGTTGAAAAAGGTCATGCTTTTTATTGTTTCGCGACAGCCGAAGAACTAGACCAGATGCGTGCAGAACAACAAGCACGTGGTGAAACACCAAAATATGATGGCCGTGGGTTAAAACTTTCTCAAGAAGAAGTAACACGTCGCTTAGAAGCGGATGAACCACATGTCATCCGTATGAAAGTACCTGAAGAAGGTATTTGTAAATTTAATGATTTATTACGCGGGGAAGTTGAAATTCCTTGGGTACAAGTCGACATGCAAGTTCTTCTTAAAAATGATGGATTACCAACTTATCATTTGGCCAATGTAGTTGATGACCATTTAATGGAAATCACTCATGTATTGCGCGGTGAAGAATGGCTTCCATCTGCCCCAAAACATCAGTTGCTCTACCAATATTTTGGTTGGGAAATGCCAACACTTTGCCATATGCCATTGTTGCGTAACCCAGATAAATCAAAATTATCTAAACGTAAAAACCCGACATCAATTAACTACTACCGCGATATCGGCGTTTTACCAGAAGCCTTATTAAACTATTTAGGCCGTATGGGCTGGTCAATGCCAGATGAGCGTGAAGTGTTTACGCTACAAGACATGATGGATAGCTTTGATATTCAACGTGTTTCACTAGGTGGACCAATTTTTGATGTTGAAAAACTGAATTGGTTAAATGGTCAATGGATCAAAGGTTTAACCCCTGGCCAATTATTAGACCGTTTATTAACATGGAAAAGTGATCGCAGCACTTTAGAAGATATTGCAGCTGCCATTCAACCACGTATTAATTTACTTTCAGAAGCTGTGAATTGGGCTGGTTTCTATTTTAACCATATGCCTCAAATTACCGCTGAAATGTTTGAAAGCAAAAAATTGACTCAAGAACAGGTTCGTCAAAGTCTACAATTTGCAATTTGGCGTCTTGAAGGCCAGTTTACTTGGAATAACGACACTGTTAGTCAAACCCTAATGGATCTTGCAAACCAGATGGAGATTAAATTACGCGATTTCATGCCAGCGTTCTTTATCGCAATTGCCGGTTCAACCAGCTCAACACCTGTAATGCAGTCAATGGTTACTCTTGGGCCTGATTTAACTTTCGCTCGTTTACGTCGCGCCTTAGAAATTGTGGGTGGACCAAGCAAGAAAGAAGTTAAAAATTGGGAAAAACTCAATGAAAGCTTAAAATTGCCGAAAAATGAAGCAACTAGCGAAGCTTAATTCACTTTTTTGTTGACGTGTGAGCGCATTCGCCCTAATATTGCGCTCACACAAACTGGGGTCATAGCTCAGTTGGTAGAGCGCTACAATGGCATTGTAGAGGTCAGCGGTTCGATCCCGCTTGACTCCACCACGCTCCTTTGTGTTTGCCTCATCAAGTCCCTATCGTCTAGAGGCCTAGGACATCGCCCTTTCACGGCGGTAACCGGGGTTCGAATCCCCGTAGGGACGCCATATTCTGCTTTAAAAATTATAAAAAGACTCTATCGTCACCTTACTGTTTATTCTTTATCTCTTTCTAGATTGCACATTTGTCTATTTTATCTAAAATAGCGTCTTTCTTAATTCTCTCAATGTGTAATATGCAGCCATCTGACAATCAACTAGATGCTCATCAGCATCAGAACAGTACTGCACCTTTAAAAAGAGCTATGAGCACTCGCCATCTTGTAATGCTATCACTCGGCGGGGCAATCGGAACTGGTTTATTTTTAGGTTCAGGGGAAGTCATTTCACAAACTGGAGCTATTGGCGCAATTATTGCCTACATTCTTGGTGGCGCGATTGCGTATATGGTCATGCTCTGCCTAGGAGAGCTTGCTGTACACATGCCTGTTTCAGGTTCTTTTGGTGCATATGCTAAAAAATATATTAGTCCTAGTACAGGCTATATGATTTCTTGGATGTACTGGCTGACTTGGACTGCAACGCTTGGAACTGAATTCACAGCTGCGGCGTTACTCATGCAGGAATGGTTCCCACATATTTCAATGTGGATCTGGACAATTGTTTTTGCAATCACTATTTTTGGTTTAAATATTAGTTCAACTCGCATTTTTGCTGAGTCTGAGTTTTGGCTAGCTCTTATTAAAGTCATTACTGTTATTGCTTTTATTGTGCTCGGCCTCTTAGCAATTTTTGGTTTAATTCCTTTTCATGGTAGCCAAACTGCACCGCTATTTAGCAATCTTACAGCTCAAGGCTGGTTTCCACACGGTTTAATTCCTATTTTTACCACTATGCTCATTGTTAACTTTGCTTTCTCAGGCACTGAATTAATTGGCGTAGCAGCAGGTGAAACCAAAGATCCGGCTCAGAATGTACCCAAAGCAATTAACGCTGCGATTTGGCGCCTTCTTATTTTCTTTGTCGGAACCATTATTGTTATTAGCGCTTTGCTTCCCTTCCAGCTTGCAGGTTTAGGCAGTGAAAGCGTAAGTAGTAGTCCTTTCGTTACCGTATTTAATTATATTGGCATTCCATATGCGGATGACATTATTCGATTTGTAATTATTACCGCCCTACTTTCAGCAGCAAACTCAGGACTTTACGCCGCTTCGCGTATGATGTGGTCACTGTCAGAACAAAAATTATTACCTAGCGTATTTGCTACGCTTTCGAAAAGTGGAACACCGATTGTTGCACTAGTTGTAACAATGTTTGGAGCAATTCCTGGTTTGTTATCAGAGCAATTTGCACCAGAGACTATCTTTAAAAATCTGCTTGGCGTTGCTGCATTTACGATGGTTATTGTCTGGATGAGCATTTGTTTAAGTCAATTTAATTTCCGTCGCCAATGGTACAAATCTGGCCATACAGTTAAAGACTTACAATATGCCGCTCCATTCTTTCCTATCGTGCCAATTTTAGGTTTTATTTTCTGCTTTATTACTTGTTTAAGTATGGCAGCAGATCCTGAAATGCGTGCTGGTTTTGTAGGCTGCCTAATTTTTACAGCTTTATGTTATGTCAGCTATTTTATTTTTTACCGCAATAAAGCCTAAATTGCTTTTATTGAATTAAAGTGTAGCAAAAAGCTACACTTTTTTTTGTCTATATACTGGTTTTATATAACATACCGTTGTAGATTAAAATTTATATTAAAAACAATTCCTTGTATAGAATGAAAATTATATTTATCCACGGGATGAATCAACAGAATTACACTGCTCATCGCTTGAAAGAGCATTGGCTAAAAGTATTTAAGCTTGGCCTAAAACAGATGCCTTGCAAAGTTAACATGCGCGATCTTCATATCCACATGCCATTTTATGGCGATCTAATGACTAAATATCAATTGAGCAATCAATTAGACCTAAATACTTTATTACCCAAGTCATTTATAAATAATTATTTACCCATTCATTTACATCACCATAATCCCCCAGCTAAAGAACACACTCCATTTGTTCCTTTATTACTACCAGCAACCGATCCAGCTGAAAAAAGCTTTTCGGAACGACTCTATCTCACCTCTCAGCTCGTAAAAGACCGAGTACTTAAAGAGTTGGTTGTTCTTTTAAATAATTTCCCTAAATTGCATGAAAGCTTGATACAGCAGTTTCTGATTGAAACTTATATGTATTTATCTAATCCTGAATTTATGCAAGAAGTGAATGAGCGGATTTTAAAGAAAATGCGAGAAGAAGAAGATTATATTATCGTTGCACACTCTCTTGGTTCAGTTATCGCTTTTAACCTACTTTCAAACCCTTCACATCGGTTTTCAATTAAAAGATTTATAACTTTAGCTTCCCCTTTATCTTTTCGGGTTATTCAAAGTAAGCTTCCTAGTCCTATTGTCAGACCACCATGTATTCATGGTGAATGGTTTAATTTTTACTCTCAAGATGATTTTCTGACTGCATTTCCCTTATGTGAACCTCCTTTTACCTTTGACCCACCTATTATTAATCAGAAAATTTTCACCTTCGCCAACCAACCACATGAGATTTTAGGATATTTACAACATCCCTCCGTTATAAAAGCAATTATTGAACCTTTTCAAGAAAAATGAGGGCTAAATATATATATTTTCTACAATTTGAGTTATTTTTGAGCACTTGACTGTTTTTTTTAATATTTCTTCAGAAAACTATTTGACACTTTTATTAAATCGACCTAATATACGCCCACCTCTGAAACGTCCCTATCGTCTAGAGGCCTAGGACATCGCCCTTTCACGGCGGTAACCGGGGTTCGAATCCCCGTAGGGACGCCAGTAATTTCTTCAGATGTATGCCTCACATATTGTCCCTATCGTCTAGAGGCCTAGGACATCGCCCTTTCACGGCGGTAACCGGGGTTCGAATCCCCGTAGGGACGCCAAATTCTAAAAAGCCACTGCATAACGTCAGTGGCTTTTTTCTTGTCTTTAAAAAATGAAAAGCCAATCAATGACCAGCTTTTCTACACTCTATTAACTCGCGATTCCCACTTGCACTTCAAGACGACCCGACTGTACCCGTAGCCCTCTAATTTCAAATTGATCTACCAATTGCTGGACCAGCTCTCGGCTTTCTCTCAAAATATTTAAACCCGGTAAAATACTAAAGTCGGTCAAACTCAAAAGCTTTTCAACCATCCATGAACGGTTATTAATAAAGTCAATAAACCCTGCTTGCTCTAGGTCAATAAACCACATACGGTGACCATCGCGTTGAATGCCAGGAATATCACCAATCAAATGATTAATGAGTGATGGAATCGGTAACATATTTACGACTTCAAAACCAACTCGACCAATACGGCGCACAGCCCAGTTTGATAATGTTCCCCCATGGCGAATCTGGACATCGAGGCTTTCATCCATTTGACGTAGGCGCAAAAATTTTTCCTGCCCAATACGGCATTCCAATACTTTAAAGTCTAAACTTAAACGATACATGAACCGATGGTAGTGCCCATCGATCTCGACTTGGAAACTGTCATTGCCGCACTTGATTTTAATATCATCAATTTCCGAGCGGTCTATGCGTTTACGAATTTGATTATTTAATAACATTTCAGGTAAGTACAACGTTAAGGTACTCTTGCCTAAAAATGTACGTGCCATTATCAACGCAACTTGGCGTGCAGTTTCACTGGTTTCAGACACCATATCTCGGACAGTGCCAGCTGCCAGATTTGTCATTCCGACAACTCCACGTTTGGTGTGGGTAGTCACTTGGTCGAGCGCATCTAATGCAGCATCCGCGACCTCTGCAATATTACGTGTCGTATCACTAGCAAACCCGACCGCATCTTGGGCGTGTTGCAATGTTTTATGCAGTAATCGACGAGATAATGACGGTTTTGCGGTATCGGGGGTGACTACAACTGATGGTGTCGTTGTAGGTTTCGACTCATTGTCATCTTGTTGACCCAAGTCCCTCTCTCCTTTTTATATTTATTCCACATCCTATTTATGAGTATTTAAGCTCATTTATAGTGCTAATCACACTTGATTTTTCTGTAGATTAGCATGCTCTGCAATATTATTTTAAATTTTGTGTGTACGGATAAATCATCTACTTTTTGTATTTCGTTGTTTATTAAAAATTATTTTTTTGCTAGTTCAAAGCACTTCATCGATATCTTACAAATTTTTTTCTTTTTCGTCATTTCCGTTAGAATAGATTCAAACTGAATGTGGAGTTCCCATGCAATATCGTTGCCCTCAATGTCAAAGTGTTAAAATTATGCCTGTAAGCCAAGGCATTAACAGCGCAAAACCAGCAGTTCCTAAAAGCCTTGTGATCTTAATTCCTGCAATTTTTATGCTTTTACTCTTGGTTGTGATTAGCATTTTTATGTGGATTTTTGGCAATGGTGCAGGTAGCTCTCTCCAAATTGCAACTGTAGTTGTTTTTGTTGTGACTGTAGGAGCAGGTTTTATGTTTTGGCGTGATTTGCCAGACTTTAAACTGTCTATGCAAGCATTTATGCAGTCACAAAAACACTGGAAATGCCGTGACTGCAATCACGAATGGGAAATTTAAAAAAGTGTTCACATCAGCTTAATGCTGATGTGAATGTTCTTTGTCATTATCGTCATGCTCGTGTGAAGCATGTTGAGCAACATGCTGACAATTGATCTCGGCATCGTCCTCAATTTGCAATGTCACTTCGCCAATGCCATGTTCGTGAGAAAGCATTTCAACCGCATCTTGATAGAGCTTGGTACGGTCCGCTTGTGGCGCAAATAAGTGCACCGTTAAATGGATATTTTTAGAAGTAATCGCCCATACTTTGAGTTGATGAATACTCTCAACACCATTTAAAGAAAGCAGATCTGTACGTAATTTCTCAATATCCACTTCTTCTGGCACACCTTCGAGCAAAATATTAATGCTCTGTTTAAGCAAAATCCATGTTCTTGGTAATACCCAAAAGCCTATGAGTACAGCAATAAGCGTGTCAATCCAGTACCAATTAGTGAAGTAAATAACAATTGCACCAATAATCACGCCTACCGAACCTAGTGCATCGCTTAAAACTTCTAAATAGGCACCTTTAATATTTAGGCTAGAGTTGGCATTCGACATCAGAATTTTCATTGAGATGAGGTTAATCACTAAACCAATGGTCGCCACAATGAGCATACCCACGCTTTGGATTTCAGGTGGCTTAGAGAACCGAATATAGGCCTCATATAAAATATAAACCGCCACTACAAACAGCATGAGCGCATTAAATAAAGCGGCCAAAATTTCAAAGCGTTGATAGCCAAAAGTACGCTTATTATCAGCGGGACGTTTGGAAATTTGAATGGCAACCAAAGCAATTGCCAAAGCAGCTGCATCTGTAAACATATGCGCAGCGTCAGAAAGCAATGCCAAACTTTGTGTGATTAAACCTGCAACGACCTCAACGATTAAAAACGTTGTCGTAAGCGCTAAAGCAATCGTTAATTTCTTAGCATTACCTTCAGTCACTACAGCATGACTATGATCATGACCATGATGTCCACCCATTTTGCGGACTCCTTTTTATTTATCTTTATGGTGAGTTAAAAGTAACGATAAAGACACCATTACCTTTAACTCTTTCAAACACTTTTTTGAATTGACTCTGTCATCAAAAAAGATATCTCAAAACGATGACATTATGAATGTTCAACGCTTTTCGCCTTGCCTTCATTCATCCATCGATAAATAACCGGTAATAAAACCAGCGTTAATATCGTAGATGAAATAATGCCACCGATTACTACCGTTGCCAAAGGCCGTTGTACTTCTGCACCAGTTCCAGTTGCCAAAGCCATTGGAATAAAGCCAAGTGAAGCAACACAAGCCGTCATGAGTACAGGTCTTAAACGTAAGATCGCCCCATTCCATGTTGCAGTTTGAATATCAAATTTTTCTCTAAGCTCTTTAATAAAGCTCAGCATCACCAGACCATTCAAAACAGCGACACCTGACAAAGCAATAAACCCGACTCCCGCAGACATTGAAAGCGGAATATCTCTTAGCCAAAGCGCAATAAGACCACCTGACAAAGCAAACGGCACGCCGCTAAACACTAACAGACTTTCTTTAACATTATGGAATACAGCCATGAGTAGAATGAAAATCATAGCAAGCGCCAACGGAACAACAATTTTCATTCGCGCAGCAGCTGAGGCTAGATTTTCAAATTGACCGCCATATTCCAACCAATACCCAGCTGGTAGTTGTTCTTTTGCCAGAGTCGCTCTTAACTCTTGAACAAATGATCCTAAATCACGGCCTTCTACGTTTGCAGTAATAATGACACGACGCTTACCATTTTCACGTCCTACCTGATTTAAGCCTGAGGTACGTTCAACTTTCGCGACATCTTGAAGCTGGATCAGTCCACCATTTGGTAGCTGAATCGGAAGTTGGGCTAAGTTTTGGATAGTACGTTGCTGGTCTTCTAGGCGAATTTCAAAATCAAATCGTCTATCACCTTGTAAAATCTGCCCAACATTTTGTCCACCTACACTTGCCGCCACAATATCTTGAATGGCTTTTGCAGATAATCCGTATTGAGCCGCCAGAAGTCGATTAATTTCAACACTCAGCACCGGTAAACCGCTAGTTTGTTCTACCTTAACCGCGGTAGCGCCTGAAATTTTTTGTACTTTCTGAGCAAATGCCTGAGCCTGCTCATTAAGTACTTGCATATCATCACCAAAAATCTTGACGCCAATATCACTCCGGATCCCTGAAATTAGCTCATTAAAGCGCAGCTCGATCGGTTGAGAGAACTCACTGTTATTACCGGGTAATGTCGCTAAAAAAGCTTCCATACGTGAACGCAGCTCAGCTAGCGTCTCTTTAGAGTTTGGCCATTGATCATGCGGTTTAAGTAAAATGACCGCATCAGAGATATTAGGCGGCATCACATCCGTTGCAACCTCAGCCGTTCCTGTTCGAGCAAAAACAGCCTTTACCTCTGGAAAGTTTTTCAAAATGAGCTTTTCAGTATTTTCCTGCATTCGCAGTGATTGCTCGAGCCCAGTACTCGGTGAACGCATTTGCTGCAAGGCAAAATCACCTTCGCTAAGTTGCGGTGCAAATTCACTGCCCATTTTGGTAGCTAACACGCCTGTAAGCACTAAAATACTTAATGCAAAACTAACAACCACAATCTTAAGTTGATAAGCCTGATCGAGGACATCTCGGTATTTCTGCTTTAAAAGTAACATCCAACGTGTTTCTTTTTCTTTCACCTCACCCGTAACAAAAAGAGCAACTGCTGCAGGTACAAATGTCACAGAAAGAATCATGGCACCCAATAATGCCATAACCACAGTCATGGCCATTGGATGGAACATTTTTGCTTCAACGCCAGATAAAGCGAAAATAGGTAGGTAAACCACTAAAATAATCATTTGCCCGAAAATAAGCGGTCGGCGGGCCTGTTTCGCTGCAAGGAAAACTTCTTTGAATCGCTCAGCTCGTGTAAGTGGTCGATGTAAAGCATGCTGTGCTTCCGCTAGACGTCGAATACAGTTCTCTACAATAACAACAGCACCATCTACAATAATCCCGAAATCAAGTGCTCCCAAGCTCATGAGGTTGGCACTAATGTTTTGCTCAGCCATTCCCGTAAGGGTAAATAACATCGAAAGTGGAATAACACAGGCTGTGATTAAAGCTGCTCGGAAATTTCCAAGGAAAATAAACAGAATCACAATAACCAGAATTGCACCTTCAACAAGGTTCTTCTGTACTGTTGCAATTGCTTTGTTTACCAAACTCGTTCGGTCATAAACCGTTTCGATTTCTACACCTTTAGGTAGGGTAGATTGGATTTCCTTAATTTTGGTATCAACCGCCTGAGCAACGGTACGGCTATTTTCTCCCATCATCATCATGGCTATGCCAAGAACAGTTTCCTCACCGTTGTAAGTTGCAGCTCCTGTTCTTAAATCATGCCCAATAGAAACATTCGCCACATCTGCCACACGAATTGGTAACCCATTTTTGGTGCTCACAGCAATGTTTTGAATATCTTCAACACTACTTAGCATGCCCGGCACACGAACGGTGAGTTGCTCTCCGTTTTCTTCAATAAAACCTGCACCGCGATTTTCATTATTTTCTTGCAGCGCAGTTTGAAATTCATTGATTGAAATCTGAAGCTGCTGCAAACGTTTTAAATCAGGCGACACAATATAAGTTTTATTGTAGCCACCAATACTGTTAATTTCGGCTACGCCTTTCACACGCTGCAATTGAGGACGCACAATCCAGTCCTGAATTTCACGTAAATCCATGGCTGTGTAGGCCGTGCCATCTGCTTTTTTAGCGCCAGTTTTTGCTTTTACGACCCATTGGTAAATTTCACCTAAACCTGTTGAAACAGGAGACATGACTGGATCAACTGATTCGGGTAGTTGTCCGTTCGCCTCTTGTAAACGCTGGTTAATCAGCTGTCTTGCCCAATAAATATCGGTCCCATCTTTAAAAATGATGGTGACTTGGGAAAGCCCATAACGTGAAATAGAGCGGGTTTGTTCCAGATTAGGAATTCCGGCCATCGCATTTTCAATAGGATAGGTAATCCGCTGTTCGACCTCTAAAGCCGTATATCCATTTGCTTGAGTATTAATCTGGACCTGAGCATTGGTAATGTCTGGAACCGCATCAATAGGAAGCTTTTGATAACTCCAGATCCCGACTCCAATCCACGTCAGTACAAATAACATGACCCAAATAGCATTTTGAATAGCAAACTGAATAACTCTATCAAACAACCCTTCTGGCTTGGGCAGCTCAGGTTTATTAATGTCCATGCTCCGCCTCTCCTTTTTCCAGTTCGGATTTCAGCAAGAAGCTGCCTTCTGCAACATAACGCTGGCTTGGATTAATACCTTTTACAACTTCGACCCACTGACCATCTTTAGCACGTTGCCCCAACTGCACTGTGACAGGTTCAAACTCAAAGCCTGTTTTAACCATTTTTGGGGTAAAGATAACGTCTTTACCTTCGACTTGTTGAATCGCCTGAGCTTTTACACGTGTCACTTTTTGCGTTGTGCCTGAATTTAACTCCACGTTAACCATTAAGTTTGGACGCAATTCACTACTATTTGCCAAGACCTTGGCACGTACTTGTAAACGCCCCGTTTGAGCATCGGCTTCAGTTGTTAAACTTTGAACTTGAGCGTTAAATGCATTCCCAGTTTGCAAAGATTTAAATTCAATCTGCTGATTTGGCTGTAAATTTAGATTTGCGGTGCTTGGTAAAATAAACTCAAGCCACAACTGATCAAGCTGATTAATAATAAAAAGCTGGTCTGCTAGCTGTACGTTTTCACCTACTACAATATCTTTATTACTGACCATACCAGCAATTGGTGCGGTTAAGGTGTAGCGTCCTCCTGAGCCTGAACCCGCCCCGAACGCACTTAAGCGCGAGCGAGCTGCCTTTACTTGAATTTGGGCTTGTTGATAGGCGTTATATGCTTTTTGATAATCTTGTTTAGCAGAAATTCCTTGAGACCATAAGCTATGTTCACGCTCATAGTCCTGACGTGCTAAATCAAGATTAGACTGTGCAATTTGCAAATTCGCTTGTTGATCGACTAGATCTGGGACCAATAAACTTGCAAGAGCCTGCCCTTTTTTAACCTGTTGCCCCAATTCAACATATACCGCTTCGACACGACCACTAAAACTTGGTGAGACATGAGCTTGTCGGTCTGTATTGACAACCAGTTTGGCTGGATAAGTTTGAAGTTGAGGAACTTCGCCTAGTTCAGCTTGTTCAATTTTTAAATTTTGTTCTTGCATTTGTTGAGCAGTGAGTAGCAATGTTTTTTCACCCTCATCATGCTGTTCTTTACCCTCTTCTTTAGCATGCTCATGGCCTTCCGATGCTTCGGAAGAATTAGATTTATTTTTTGAATTTAAAACCAGTAAACCAATTAATATTGAGGTGATTGCAGCAATCACTCCCACCCAAAGCCATTGAGAATTTTTCTTTAGATTTGTCGACATTATTATTCTCCTGCCTGAGTTGGGAATGTTTGACTTTGTTGCCAAGCACGTTGATTGAGTTGCATTAAGGCATCTTTCGCCATGATCTGTTCTGGTTCTAACCCAAGACGCAAACTTTGAATTTCAATTGAGTTTTGCCACGCCTGTTTTAATAGCTCGACTTTGCGTAAGCGCACGTCTTGCAATTGCATGGTGGCTTGCTGAACATCGGTAACGGCGAACTTACCCAAACGAAAACCTTGCAATGTTTTTTGCTGAACTTGAATAGCAAGAGGAACTTGCTGATCATTCAGTTGTTTAAACTGGATGCATAAACCTTTTAACTCTGACATTAGAGTTTCAATATCAACTTGATTTTGCTGTCGATAAAAGCTTTGCTGACGTTGAGATAGCTCTTGTTTGGCCTGAGCAATCTTGATTCCGTATTGCTGGCGATTAAAAAGATTTAAAGGAATTTCCACACCTAAACGAATTTGGTTATCTGTACTCTGTTCCGGCGAACGCTTGTTATTAACACCCAGAGTTACAGTAGGTTGTGGTCTGGCTTTTGCTTTAAGCTGTTGAATAGTGGCTTGCTGCGCAAGGGCATCTAACTGGAAAGAACGCTCTAATAAATTATTTTGCGCATCTTGGCTTGGTTCTACATTCGCTGCCAACGCCCATAACTGATTTGGACTTTGGAGTAGCTGAAACTGACTTGAACCACCACCCCACAAGTTGACCAGTTGCTGTTTCGCAACTTGCAGTTTTAAATCGACTTGTTGATATAAACGCTGATTTTCCAAGTGAGACATCCGCACTCGATCTACATCAACTTGCGCAATACTTCCTGCTTGATAACGCTTTTCTGATGCCAATAAATTTTCTTGGCTAACGGATAGCTGCTCTGCAATAAGAGACTTTTCAAGCTCAAATAAAGCCACTTGTGACCAGAAATATTTAACAATTAATCCAAGCTCAGCTTGATAACGCTGCTCAGCCAAATCAATTTTTGATATTTCCACTTTTGCTAAGTTTTGCGCAGCTTTACGTTGTCCAAAAATATCTAAAGGCTGAGAAATACCTATCGCGAGTTCTTTTTCTTGATCACTCTGGAAACCTGTTTGCTCAATGGAAAGACTTGGGTTGGCCCATAAACGACTTTGTTTTAAATTAGCCTCAGCCATTTGCTGCTGTGCTTGCCAAACACCTTGCTGACTTTGATATTTTTGTACCTGCTCTAAAGCTTGGTCAAAAGTAAACGCTGCTTTTTGAATATAATGTTCTTGTTGAATATCAGACTGAGCCATCACTGCTTGCCCAGCCAATAGTATGGCAATAGATAGACTTGAGATCGTTAAAACCTTTTTTAACGTTATCTTAATGTTACTCTCTAAGTGAGAAGTAGAACTCACTCGAGTTGAAAAAATAGAAGACATGTTTTTGCCCCGCAATAAATAAGAGATGCGGTGGGCTTGTTTTGGCTACCCCACCTATAGCGGGGTTAAAACAGGAGGAGGTTTTAAAGCAGTAAGATGGGGCGACTGGTAAGAATTAGACCAGTGATAAATTTGTGAAAGTTCCTGCACATGGACTACAGGTGCTTCAGCTTGCTTTGCAACTTCAATCATCACAACATGAAAACATGAAGGCAAATGATCATGATGATCCTGCAAATTTAAAGGCGCTTTATGAGAAGTATTTCCGGCATCTTTCTGTTCATTATGAGCTTGATGTGAAGATTGATATATATTCAAAGCTGCATGATGCCCGAAATGATGCAATGCTTTTTCCTGATTTTCATGCGCGCAAAATGCAGCTGCCACATTCCATAAACTTTGGAATATGAGCAAACTAAACAAGACGGACATAAAAATTGCAGAACGTGGCAAAAGCACACCATTAAACTAAAAAGTTGAATAAAGGCACTATAACAGGCTCTAGGCATGTAATAAAATTACAAAACCTCGATTCATAAATCTCCGTTTTTTAATTTAGAACTTATCTCACATTACACGAGACAAAAATAATTTCTTTTGAGTAATCATTATGTACAAGCTTTTTTCTGCATCTATATTAACAATTTGTCTGGGCTTAACGGGCTGCGCGACCAATATGTTGTCCACTGCTTTACCAAATGAAACAACTGAAATTAAAACAACCGTTCTAAAAACCGATCAAATTATTGCATTGGGTCAAGCAGTTAAAAATGAGCAAGAACAAGGCCTTGTGTTTATTGGCCAAGATTATAATTATTTGATGACCGAAGGGAGTTCTAAATTTCTAAATATTATTAAAAATATTCCAGCAGAACAGAGAACTCTGAATATTTCATCACCTCTTATCCTTGAAATGGATGATCCCACCCATTTTCACGGAGAACTTCAATTTCAATATAAAACTCCTCTATCAAAACTTTCTGATCAACAAAAAGAAAATTTAAAGAACTTGGGATTTAAAAATCATTTTGTCGTGATGGAAAGCCAAAAAGAAGTTTTATATCCATATGCCTTTCTTTCTTTTAAAGGACAAATTTATAAAGCTCCAAGCACACAAAAAATTCAACAAGCCATGCCTACTCCCTACCCAGTCGCTTTACAGCAAAAAGATGAATTAACTAAGAAACATCCGTTTAAACGTGTAACACGGATGGCGTTATATCCTTTAGCAATGACCTTTGACGTGATTACAGTAGCCCCATCATTAATTTGGTCTGACCTACATGGGGACTTCAATAAATAAAAGTTATAAAGACCTAAAACAAAACTAGTCCTTAGACTGGTTTTGTTTAAAAAAATTTCTTTTGTTTGATATTTATAAATTTTTATAAAGGAAATAAAAGACCAATAATTTAAATAAAATTATTTTCTCGTTTTTAAAACCTGTTATACGCAAAGTATAAACAGAGGATCTGAACTAATTCCGTTTAATATAAAAACACGTGTAACTTTTATGTAAGCCAAAACCTCTTTATTTTTCATCCAAATGCGCTATATCACATTTACAAAAAAAAACATAAGATTTCAATATAAGGGACTAGCTTAAAAGTGTGAGTCAATTCAATCAAATTGAGGAACAAGGGAGACTATCATGAATATGAAATCAATCAAGCATGGGCTTAATCACTTGTTTGCTTTTGAAAACTTACATGCCGATATGCATTCGCAAGCTGTAGATGAAATTGAACAAGGTTTACGCTTTGAAGAGTTAGCCGTACAAGATCATGAACGTATGCAAAATTGGCTAGATATTACTCCAAACGACCGCAATGCAATGTGGTGCTACCTCCGCGCAGCTCTAAGAGGTAATGCTAATGCTTCATTTAAACTTGGTATTGGTTATCTAAATGGTCAATTTGGCCTCGATAAAAATTATAGTGAAGCTGAAAAATGGCTGAAAAAAGCAGCCAGTCAAGGTCACCCTGATGCCGAGCATTGCTTACAAGAAGCATTTAGTAAACTAGCTTTCTCATAAAACAAAAACCAGCCCTTAGGCTGGTTTTTTTAATTAGCAGAAATTATCCGCTAATTTTTTTGTATTTCGTACGTTTTTGAGCAGCGTCATCACCTAAACGTGACTGACGATATGCTTCGTATTCTGCATAGTTACCTGCGTAGAATTCTGGCTGTTCATTTTCAAATGACAAAATGTGTGTCGCAATACGGTCAAGGAACCAACGGTCATGCGATACCACCATTACAGTACCTGGGAATACAAGAATTGCATCCTCAAGCGCACGTAAAGTTTCAATATCCAAGTCGTTTGATGGCTCATCCAGTAAGATTACGTTTGCACCTAACTGTAAGATCTTCGCTAGTTGTAAACGATTACGCTCACCACCAGATAATTCACCTACACGTTTTTGCTGATCTTGACCTTTAAAGTTAAAACGGCCGATATAAGCACGTGACGCGATTTCGTAATCACCAATTTTTAAGATATCTAAACCGCCAGAAACTTCTTCCCAAACAGTTTTATTATTATCTAGAGTGTCACGGATCTGACCAACATAAGCAACTTTAACTGACTCACCTAAGGTCACAGTACCTGTATCAGGTTGCTGTTCGCCGGTCATCATACGGAATAAAGTCGTTTTACCTGCCCCGTTTGGACCAACGATACCAACAATCGCTGTTGGTGGCACAGTAAAGCTTAAGTTTTGGTACAGTAAACGGCCGTCAAATGATTTGCTGATGCCTTCCACTTCCACAACTTTGTTACCCAAACGTGGACCAGGTGGAATATAGATTTCAGACGTTTCATTACGTTGCTGGAATTCTTTAGAGTTAAGCTCTTCAAAACGTTCCATACGCGCTTTGTTTTTCTTTTGCTGACCTTTAGCATTTGAACGAACCCATTCAAGTTCTTTTTTCAATGCTTTAGCAAAAGATTCTTCTTGTTTATTTTCCTGCTCTAAACGAGCATTCTTTTGTTCTAACCAAGAAGAATAGTTACCTTGATAAGGAATACCCATACCACGGTCAAGTTCAAGAATCCATTCAGCCACGTTATCCAAGAAATAACGGTCATGCGTAATCGCAACGATAGTGCCAGGGAAATCTTTCAAGAAACGTTCTAACCAAGTTACAGATTCTGCATCCAAATGGTTCGTCGGTTCGTCCAGAAGTAACATATCTGGTTTCGAGAGCAATAAACGGCAAAGTGCAACACGACGGCGCTCACCACCAGAAAGTAATGATACGTCTGCATCCCAAGCTGGAAGATTCAACGCATCCGCAGCAATTTCAAGCTGGTTGTTTAGGTTATGTGCATCCCAAGCATGGATAATTGATTCTAATTTTTCCTGCTCTTTTGCAAGTGCATCAAAATCTGCATCTGGGTCTGCATATTCTGCAAAAACCTGATCAAGACGCTCTAATGCATCTAAAGCTTCACGCACGCCATCTTCAACGTTACCACGAACGTCTTTTGTCGGATCTAGCGGTGGTTCTTGCTCTAAATAGCCGATTTTAATTCCAGGTTGTGCACGAGCTTCACCAGAGAAATCTTTATCTACGCCAGCCATAATACGAAGCAGGGTAGATTTACCTGCACCGTTCAAACCGAGCACACCAATTTTGGCACCCGGGAAAAATGATAAAGAGATGTCTTTTAAGATTTCGCGCTTTGGCGGAACCATTTTAGACACTCGGTTCATCGTATAAATATATTGGGCCACGCAGGACTCCTCAATTGAAAAACCAATACATCGCATAAGCGATAAATAATCGCGCGTATTATACGCTGAAAACCTCTATGACTTGAAGTTATGATTTCCATCGTACGGATTTATCAAACAATTTTCTTTTTCAATAAGTTGCAAAATGTTTATGTATAAGATTTATACAGCGTTTCAGCGTATATTTTTCTATCTTTATTCCTAAAATTAGAAAACAAACCAGAATTTCTGCAATTTTCTTTATTAATTTTAGGCTAGACTCGCTCAATATTTAACTCACGAAGATGAAGTAATCATGACTTATAAAGATGAAACTCTAGCAATTCATGCTGGCTATTCACCAGAGGCAACCACAAAAGCTGTTGCGGTCCCTATTTATCAAACTACTTCTTATGCATTTGATAATACACAGCACGGTGCTGACCTTTTCGATTTAAAGGTTCAGGGTAATATCTATACCCGTATTATGAACCCGACCACTAGTGTACTTGAGCAACGCCTTGCTGCACTCGAAGGCGGAATTGGCGCTTTAGCTTTGGCTTCTGGTATGGCAGCAATTACCTATGCTATTCAGACAATTACTGAGGCGGGAGACAATATTGCTTCTGTCTCAACCTTATATGGCGGGACCTATAATCTATTTGCCCACACCTTACCAAAACAAGGGATCGAAGTTCGCTTTTTTGATTACCAAAAGCCTGAAAGCTTACGTAACTTAATTGATGATAAAACCAAACTTGTTTTTGTTGAGTCGATTGGTAATCCGCTTGGAAATATCATCGATTTAGAAGAAATTGCAAAAATTGCACATGAATATGGTGTACCTGTCATTGTCGATAATACGGTTGCTACCCCTGCCTTATTAAAACCTTTTGAATATGGTGCCGATATCGTCATTCATTCACTTACTAAATATATCGGTGGACATGGCAATAGCATTGGTGGAGCAATTGTAGATAGCGGTAAATTCCCTTGGGGTAAATATCCTGAGCGCTTTAAAGTTTTGAACACGCCTGACCCAAGTTATCACGGGGTTAATTATGTTGAAGCTTTAGGCGAAGCAGCCTATATTGCCCGCGCACGCGTAGTTCCATTACGTAATACAGGCGCGGCAATTAGCCCACTGAGTGTTTTCTTGATTTTACAAGGTTTAGAAACATTGAATCTTCGAATGGAACGCCATACTGAAAATGCTCAGAAAATTGCGGAATATTTAAAAAATCATCCCAAAGTGAAATGGGTTAATTACGCAGGTTTAAAAGATCATCCTCAGCACCAGCTTGCTCAAAAATATGTAAAAGGGAAACCATCTGCAATCTTATCTTTTGGTGTGCAAGATGGTCTCGAAGGCGGTACTCGATTCATCGATACACTTCAGCTATTTACTCGTCTCGTAAATATTGGCGATGCAAAAAGTTTGGCGTGTCATCCTGCAACGACGACTCACCGCCAGCTCAATGAAGAAGAACTTAAAGCTGCAGGCGTGAGTAAAGATATGGTTCGTCTTTCAATTGGAATTGAGCACATCGATGACTTAATTGCCGATTTAGAACAAGCACTTTCAGCTGTATAATTTTTAAACTAATTAACAACCCTCTGGAAATAGAGGGTTTTTTATTTTCTACATACTCTACAATTAAAAGAAATTAATGGATTAAGATACTATTTTAGAGCTTTTACTCTAAATAAATTGTTGAATTTCATATATTTACAGACTAGACAATTTTTAAACATCTATTAAGATAATAGCCATATTTATGAGTTCATTTGGATGAACCTACGGTTGTAAAAAATAAAAATTACATACCGGAATAAATAGTCCCTGCCCCTAATTAGGTAAAATGCTGTGAATAAAAAATTAGAAGCTCTGTTCCAGGAAAAGGTACAAGATAAAGTCATTTTAGTGACAGGCGCCTCGAGTGGAATCGGATTGACGATTTCAAACAAACTTGCTGATGCTGGTGCTCATGTTTTACTGGTTGCCCGTACTCAAGAAACTTTGGAAGAAGTGAAAGCAGATATTGAAAGTCGTGGCGGTAAGGCAACAATTTTCCCATGTGATCTCAATGACATGGATATGATTGATCAAGTATCTAAAGAAATTTTAGCGACTGTTGATCACATTGATATTTTAATTAATAACGCAGGACGCTCTATTCGCCGTGCCGTACATGAGTCTTATGATCGTTTTCATGACTTTGAACGTACGATGCAATTAAATTATTTTGGCGCAGTGCGCTTAGTTCTTAATATTTTGCCGCATATGATTCAACGTAAAGACGGGCAAATCATTAATATTAGCTCGATTGGTGTGTTGGCAAATGCGACTCGCTTTTCTGCCTATGTTGCGTCTAAAGCTGCTCTTGATGCGTTTAGTCGCTGTCTATCGGCCGAAGTTCATGCGCATAAAATCGCAATTACTTCAATTTATATGCCATTGGTTCGTACCCCAATGATTGCACCGACTAAAATTTATAAATATGTACCAACACTTTCACCTGACCAAGCTGCTGACTTAATTGCTTATGCAATTGTGAAACGTCCGAAACGTATGGCAACTAACTTAGGCCGCTTAGCTTCCATGACATATTCGGTTGCACCGGGTATCAACAATATGTTTATGTCGATTGGTTTCCGATTATTCCCAAGTTCAGATGCAGCAAAAGGTGAAAAAACTGAGAAATTAAACTGGGCACAAAAAGCATATGCACGAATTTTCCCAGGTGAGCACTGGTAATTTTGAGTTGATGCCATAGTGAAAAAAGCGCCTTAAATAAGGCGCTTTTTTTAATTAAAGAACTTATCAATCAAGAAACTGAACATGTCCTGTTTTTACATCATAAATTGCGCCAACAATTGTAATATCACCTCGCTCAACCATATCTTTGAGCACACTGCTGTTGTTAATAATATATTGAATATTGTAGTGAACATTCATGGCCGTCACCTGATTGATAAAGGCTTTGCTTAGTTCACGAGGTTTCATAATGTCATAAACACTATCAACTGAATGCATTAATGGTCCAAGCACATATTGAATATGTGGCATTTCCTTCACATCAGACACTTGCTTTTGTTCTAGACGTAATTGACATGCACTCGTCACCGCACCGCAATCGGTATGTCCTAAGACAACAATTACTTTAGAACCTTTAGCCTGACAAGCAAACTCAAGTGAGCCCAATACTTTTTGCCCAGCAATATTACCTGCAATTCGTAAGCTAAACAGATCACCAATACCGACATCAAAAATCATTTCGGTAGGTGCACGTGAATCCATACAACCAAGGACTGCTGCAATCGGATGCTGCCCTTCATCTGCAGTGACTCGAATTTGTCGATAAATATCACGTTGTAAACGTTCATTTTTTACAAAACGTTCGTTCCCTTCTTTAAGTAAGTTGACGACCTGTTGAGGACTCAACTTTTGTTGCAAATCATGTGTACTAATATCAATATCAAGTACCGCATCGTCAACGTCTTGATAGTGCTGTTTGAACCCAACCAGTTTAAGATTTACCTCACGTTTAATGGCCGTTTCACTTTGATAATCCTGAATAACTTGATAAATATCAGGATCGATCGAATCACATTGAGTCGCATCAATAATGAGTTGCTGATGTTTATGTACATGTTCCAATGCTGAAATAAGCGCAGAACGATTAAGAAAGGTCACTTGTGATGGAAGTTCAATACGAGTCACTACACCATGCAAGCGTTTCTCTCTATAAACACGAATACCTTTATTAAAATTACCATAGAGAATAAAAGCACTACTGGTGAACAGACCAATTAAAATTCCCATTAAAAGATCGGTCAGCAAAATTGCAACTAAGGTAATAATAAAAGGTAAAAACTGTTTCCAGCCTTTTTGATAAAGCTGTTTAAATAGTTTTGGATGAGTAAGCTTAAAGCCTGTCAAGATTAAGATCGCAGCCAATGCAGACAAAGGAATCATGTTCATTAATGGCACGAAGAACAAAACCGCTAACAGCAACAATACGCCATGAATAATGGTAGAGCATTTGCTACGCGCACCTGCATTTGCATTCACCGAGCTACGCACAATCACTGAGGTCACTGGCATTCCACCAATTAAACCAGAAATGATGTTACCTGTACCTTGTGCCCAGAGTTCACGATTAGGAGGAGAAGAGCGTTTTTGAGGATCGATTTTATCTGCGGCTTCCAGATTCAGTAATGTTTCTAAAGATGCCACAACAGCAAGCGTAATTGCCCCTGTGTAAATCATAGGCTCAGCTAAATAGCTAAAATCAGGAAAAATTAATACATCTTCGGGTGCTTGTAAGATATTCGGCAATTGAATGAGGTTATCAATTTGCACTGCCCATGCAGAGCCAATACTCACTAAAATAAAATTTAAACCCGCAGCAAGCACAACTGCGATTAGAGCAGAAGGTAAAGCTAGTTTTTTGAGTGGACTGCTATCCCACGCTAAAATTAAAAATAAACTGAGCAACCCAATAAGTGCAGCTCCGCTATCGAAACGCTGAAGGAATGCATCAGGTGTTGATGTCCAAACTTGTTTCCATGAAAAATCAGAAAGCCCAAACAGATAAGGTAATTGAGTCGCAATCAGGATGACACCAATAGCGGCTAGTAATCCTAAAATGACATTATTTGGGATAAAGTTCGCAAAAAAACCTAACTTGAATAATCCAAATAGAATTTGCAGGACGCCGGCAAAAATAATACATAATAAAAAGGCGGCATAATTGCCGCCTAATTGTTCTAACTGTACAAGAATGACGGCAGTCAGCCCTGCCGCTGGGCCTGCAACGCTAATGTGGGAACCACTCAGTAAACCAACAATAATACCGCCAACAATACCAGCAATAATGCCAGAGATAATGGGAGCTCCTGAGGCTAAAGCGATACCCAAACACAGCGGTAATGCCACAAGAAATACGACCACTCCGGACAGGAGGTCTTTTAAATGAAATCTATTTTTCAGGTTTAAAACCGACATAAAAAAACCATTTATAATATAAAGAAATAAGCAAAGTTGTACTATTACAGCCTGAAAGTGAGTAATTGCTTCAAGGCTTGGTTGATGGTGTCGGACAACTGAATATCGTTAAAGTTGAGTTATGCTATAACGTTGTATATTTGATTATAGGTTTCACAACGTTTTGTTGATCTTAAGATTCACCTCATCTTTACGACTGCGATTTTTTTCTTATTTGCTTTTATATAACTGTTAAAAAATAATTCTTAACCCATAAAAAAGCCTCCAATTGGAGGCCTTTTTATCAATTAAAAACTCTTATTTAGAGCCTTTAATCCCTGCTTGTAGTAACAATGCACCTAAACCGCCAATCTTTTGTTCTTGTGGTTTATCTTGCTTGCTACGCTGAGGGCGTTCAGCTTGATCTTTACGCGGTTGAGGACGTTTACCTTGTGGTTTGCGTTCAAAACGTTGTTCTGTATTTTGCTCACGGCGTGGTGGACGCTGTGCTTTTACAGGTGCAGAACCTTCAGCACGCATACTTAAGTTCACGCGGTTACGTTCAACATCAACCTGCATAACACGTACTTGTACAATCTGGCCCGGTTTTACAACTTTATGTGGATCAGATACAAACTCATTTGCTAATTCAGAAATATGAACTAAACCATCCTGATGTACACCAATATCAACAAAGGCACCAAAGTTTGTGACGTTAGTGATCACACCTTCAAGTTGCATACCTTCTGTCAATTGACCAACTTCAGTAATATCTTCACGGAATTTAGCAGTACGGAACTCTGGACGTGGATCACGACCTGGTTTTTCAAGTTCAGCTAAAACGTCTTGGATTGTTGGTAAACCAAATTTGTCATCAACAAATTCATCAGCTTTTACTTGGCGAATGATTTCACTATTACCGATGATGTCTTTAACAGTTGTTGCTTTTGCTGCAACAATTTTCTCAACAAGACCATAACTTTCAGGGTGAACTGAAGAAGCATCTAAAGGCTCAGAACCATTTTGAATGCGTAAGAAACCAGCCGCTTGTTCAAAAGTACGATCACCTAAACGTGGTACGCTTTTCAACGCTTGACGGTTGTCAAAACGACCATGCTCTTTGCGGTATTCAACAATCTGTTGAGCAATTGCTTTGTTTAAACCTGCAATATAAGCCAAGATTGCTGGTGAAGCAGTATTTACATCAACGCCTACAGCATTCACGCAGTCTTCTACCACTGCATCAAGTGTTTTTGCCAAACCAGTCTGGTTCACATCGTGTTGATATTGACCTACACCAATTGATTTCGGATCAATCTTCACAAGTTCAGCAAGTGGATCTTGTAAACGGCGGGCAATAGAAACTGCACCACGAATTGAAACATCAAGCTCTGGAAGTTCTGCCGATGCAAGTTCACTTGCAGAGTAAACAGATGCACCCGCTTCACTTACAGTGATTCGTGTTAAATTCAGATCAGTATTCGCAGCCATCATTTCAGCTACAACAGCTTCTGTTTCACGGCTCGCTGTACCATTACCAATTGCAATGAGCTCTACATTATATTCACGGCACAGGCGTGCAAGTTCAGCAATTGAGCCTTCTTTATCATCTTTTGGAGCAAATGGATAAATCGTGCTGTGAGCAAGTACATCACCTGCATCACTGATCACTGCCAGTTTCACGCCAGTACGAATACCAGGGTCAACACCCAAAGTCGTACGGCTACCAGCTGGCGCTGACAATAATAAATGACGAAGATTTTCAGCAAATACCTGCATTGCTTCTGCTTCGGCAGTAAGACGTTTTTCTGTCAGCAATGAATGCTCAATTTGAGGACGAATCTTGCCTAACCAGAATAATTTTGCAGTTTGCTTTAAGAAATCCTGACGTGCTTGAGGTTGAGTTTGCTCAAGGTTGTATTCAGTTTCAATACGTGCCAATGGCGCATCATCGTCACCATCTACTTTCAAACCCAATACGTTTTCTTGACGACCACGTAACATCGCCAATAAACGATGAGAAGGTAATTTGTTTAAACCTTCAGAGAATTCAAAGTAATCACGGAATTTTTTACCAACTTCTTTCTTTTCTTCAGATGCAACTGCACTTTTTAAAACCGCAGTTTTTGCAAAAGTTGTTTTTAATTCTGTAGTAAGCGCAATATTTTGTGCCCAGTCATCAATCAGAATATGCTGAATCGCATCTAATTGACTTTCAACATCTGGATAGTCTTCATGACTAAAACCAGCCAATGCTTCTGTCGGTTCAACTTGTTCTGCAATAATTTTTTCAGCAATTGGTCCTAAACCTGCTTCTTTTGCTTTAAAAGATTTACTTGTACGCTTAGGGCGATACGGTGCATAAAGTTCTTCTAAAGCATTTTTTGTTTCGGCTGCATTCACCCGCGCCAACAAGTCATCATTCAATTTATTCTGTTCTTGCAATGACTGAATGACTTTTTCACGGCGCTCATATAAATCACGTAAATACGCTAAACGAGTATCTAATTGGCGTAACTGCGTATCATCTAAACCTTGTGTTACTTCTTTACGGTAACGGGCAATAAATGGAACACTGGCACCTTCATCAATTAAGCGGATGGCAGCTTCTACTTGGTTTGGACGTACGGCAAGCTCACTTGCCAACTGCTGAACTAAGTCAGTCATCGTGTTTGATCCCACAAGGATAAAGTTTAAAAGCACTGATTATAAAGACCAAGCCCATAAAATCCACACTTGTTTGCGTATTCAAAACGTTTTTTTGTATTGACTCTGAATATTTATGCTTTTTAGGACTACTCGAGCACATAAAATCAGGCATTTACGTCTAAAAAAATTAAAGCTGGATCTGATCTTTACTCTTTATAAAATTATAAACGCACAACTTATGTCATGAAAGTGACAAAATTTTATTATAATTTATGAGAAAATGAACATATTGGTACACTCCTCAAAAGATAAAAATATAGAGATTCAACAAGGTTTTATTCGTCTCATCTTTGTATCACCTCTTACAATCTGCCTACATCAATAATTAAAAGCTTTCTAACACCCCATTCAGCCTATCTAAAATAACTTATTTGAAACAATTAGTTATTACTATTTAATTATTAAAAAATTATCAAATATTTAAGTATTTGTTTTTTTAGATCAGTCTTTGCTAAATTATGGGCTTAAGATGTTGTTTTTTGGTTTCAAACTACCTTGAAAATTGTAATTTTGAGCAAATTGATACATAGTCTTAACAAGAACATCAGCATTATACTGAGGACTTGTTGGCAATAAGCCTCACCGACCCAATAATATATAAATTATGACTTTAAAAGGGAGTACATCATGAGTTTAGTTGTACCTGCTGAACATCCTGAAACCGTACACAACGAAACGGATCGTGTCGAACGTATTTTAGTGGTCGATGACGATGTGCGTTTACGTACCCTCTTGCAACGTTTTTTGGAAGATAAAGGCTTTGTTGTAAAAACTGCCCACGATGCTTCGCAAATGGACCGTCTATTACAACGTGAGTTATTTTCACTTATCGTACTCGACTTTATGTTGCCAGTTGAAGATGGTTTGAGTATTTGCCGTCGTTTACGCCAATCAAATATTGATACACCAATCATCATGCTAACAGCACGCGGTAGCGATTCAGACCGTATTGCAGGTCTTGAAGCTGGTGCAGACGATTACTTGCCAAAACCATTTAATCCAAATGAGCTTTTAGCCCGTATCCGTGCTGTATTGCGTCGCCAAGTTCGTGAAGTTCCAGGTGCTCCAAGCCAACAAGTTGAAGTTGTAAGCTTTGGTCCATGGTCTTTAGACTTGTCTACCCGCACGCTGACACGCGAAGGACAAATCGTTACGTTAACGACTGGTGAATTTGCAGTATTAAAAGCATTGGTACAACACCCACGTGAACCATTAACACGCGACAAACTCATGAATTTGGCTCGTGGTCGTGAATGGGGTGCAATGGAACGTTCAATTGACGTTCAAGTATCTCGCCTACGTCGTTTAATTGAAGATAATCCTGCACGTGCACGTTATATTCAAACGGTATGGGGCGTAGGTTATGTATTTGTTCCAGATGGTGCGGAATAAGTTTGAGATAAAATAGAGTGAGTTTAGAACCAATCGCGCCACAAAACTTTACTGATTACGCTACCTACTCTGAACGGAGACGAACTCGGTGGGAACGTTTTCTCGACAAAATTAAGCCACGCTCTGCTGCTATGCGTACCACCATTCTGGTACTGCTGGTGGTGTTTTTTAGCTTATTTATGTCGTTATGGTTCTTTTGGCGCACTCTTTATTTACCTGAAATTCAACAGCACGCCCGTTATCTTGCAGTTGAACTTGAACTCGTCAACAATCCGGATATACGGATTTTTCATCGAGACACTCAAGTAGATGTAGATGAGTGGTTACGTAAGCGTGTAGGGATTGAATACATTACCAACCCGAAAGAATATCCAAGTGTCCGCGATAAAGTAATTGCTGAGATTTTTACCAATCAGGTCGAACAAAAACTAGCTAATGAGATTGGTGCTAATGATGTTACGGTTTACTTCCAGTTTAAACCTAGCCCACGCATTTGGATTCAAACCCCTGAAATGCACGGGAACTGGGTCCGCGAGCCTTTAAAAACCTATGCAAACTATAGCCCTGAGCTATTAATTGGTTGGGTCGTTGGTGTTCCATTAGTGTCGGCTATCATTATTTTGATTCTAGTCAGACAAATGAACCGCCCTCTACGCCGTTTGCAAAATGCTGCCAATGAATATAGTAAGTCAGGAACAGCACCTTACTTAGATACCAATCACGGTCCCTTAGAAATTAGGCAAGTGAACCAAGCCTTTAACCGCATGGTCTATACACTTGATCAAACCGAGCGTGAACGACGTATTATGTTGGCAGGCATTTCTCATGATTTGCGAACTCCTCTAACACGCATTCGCTTAACAGCAGAAATGTTACCTGATGAGTTCTTACGTGAAGGTTTAGTCTATGACGTAGATGATATGGACGCAATTCTTAATCAATTTATTTCATATATGCGTGATGGCTCAGATGAGGAACTGCGAGACACCAATATCAATATGCTTTTACAAGAACTTGTTGTCCAGTTTAAGCCCCTTGAGATTCACTTCAAGATACAAGATGTGCCCATTATTCCGGCACGCAGCCTTTCTTTAAAACGACTTATTGCCAACCTGATTAATAATGCAAAACGCTATGGCGCTGAACCTATAGATCTAAGTGCAAAAGTTGAAAATGAACATATTTTAATTACCGTTGCCGATCATGGTGAGGGTATTCCACCAGATCAAATTGAAGAGTTAATGCAACCGTTTGTCCGCGGAGACTCAGCAAGAACGATTCAAGGTAGTGGACTTGGCCTTGCCATTGTCAAACGTATTGTCGATATTCACCAAGGTGAAATTCAGATTCATAACCGTGAACAAGGTGGTTTAGAAGTTATTGTTTCTTTACCCATCCCTAAACCAATCACTGAAGAAAATAGCCCAATTAATCCATTAGAAAAAATAAAGCAAACTTTGAGTGAGCGCTTTTAATTTAACCAGTTAGTGATTAAAAGCCTCATTTTAAAGACAAATAAAATGATTAAAAATCAATAAAATAAAAACCATAAATTTAATTTATACCACCATTTATTTACAAAATTAGACCTTAGCCTAACACCTATGCACTTTTCAATTTTTCATAGCTAAAATCCCCTATGTTTTGACAATTCTGAGGATGTCCAATGTCTTTAAGTCGTATTCGCCTAGCTTCTCTTCATGACAAGGTCATCAGTGCTGAACAAGCTGCGCAATTCATCGAAGATGGAATGACCGTAGGTATGAGTGGTTTTACTCGTGCTGGTGAAGCTAAAGCTGTTCCACAAGCACTTGTAGAACTTGCAAAGAAAAATCCGTTAAAAATCACGTTAATTACGGGTGCAAGCTTAGGTAACGACTTAGACAAACAACTCACGGAAGCAGGTGTTTTATCTCGTCGTATGCCATTCCAAGTGGACAACACTTTACGTCGTGCCATTAACAATGGCGAAGTTATGTTTATTGACCAACATTTATCTGAAACTGTTGAGCAAATGCGTAACCAACAACTTAAACGTCCTGATGTTGCAGTGATTGAAGCAATTGCAATTACTGAAGATGGTGGCATTATTCCAACGACTTCTGTAGGTAACTCTGCAAGTTTTGCTATTTTTGCCGAAAAAGTTATTGTTGAAATCAACACATCTTTAAGTGAAAGCTTTGAAGGTTTGCACGACATCTATATTCCAACTTATCGTCCAACACGTACTCCAATTCCATTAACCAAAGTGGATGAGCGTATTGGTACAACAGCAATCCAAATTGATCCTGCAAAAATTGTTGGTATTGTATTTAACGATACCCACGACTCACCATCAACGGTAACTCCGCCAGATGATGAAACTCAAGGTATTGCAAACCACCTCATTGCTTTCTTTAATAAAGAAGTTGCTGAAGGTCGTTTACCGAAGAGCCTTGGCCCATTACAAGCAGGTATCGGTTCTATTGCCAATGCTGTATTAACAGGTTTAAAAGATTCTGACTTTGAAGACCTCATCATGTACTCAGAAGTATTACAAGACTGTACTTTTGAATTAATTGATGCAGGCAAAATGAAATTTGCTTCTGGTAGTTCAATTACGCTTTCTGCAAAATGTGGTGAAAAAGTTTTTGGCAATATCGAAGCTTACAAAGACAAATTAGTACTTCGTCCACAAGAAATTTCTAACCACCCTGAACTGGTTCGCCGTTTAGGTATTATCGGTATTAATACTGCGCTTGAGTTTGATATTTACGGTAACGTGAACTCGACTCATGTGTGCGGTACTAAAATGATGAACGGTATTGGTGGTTCAGGTGACTTCGCTCGTAATGCTCACTTGGCGATCTTTGTGACTAAATCAATTGCTAAAGGCGGCGATATCTCTTCTATCGTGCCAATGGTGAGCCATGTTGACCACAGTGAACATGATGTTGATATTTTAGTGACAGAACAAGGTTTAGCAGACTTACGCGGTTTAGCACCTCGTGAACGCGCTCGTGTCGTTATCGACAATTGTGTACACCCACTTTACCGTGATGCATTAAATGATTACTTTGATCGTGCATGTGCTAAAGGTGGACACACTCCTCATTTACTTCGTGAAGCGTTGTCTTGGCATGCAAACTTCGAAGAAACTGGTCAAATGCTTCAAGCAGCACAAGTTGCAAAATCAGCTTAAGTAACTAGTTAAATTCAAGCACTCCTACGGGGGTGCTTTTTTATTTGTGTAAATTATGAATAAACACTGCTCAAGCCCGAATTTTTATTTTATCTTTTGAGCACATCAAAACAAAAAGTAGAAATCTATATGTTTATCATTCGTCAATTTACAAGTGCGGATCTGGAAGATGTCGTCATTTTATGGGAAAGCTGTGGCCTGACTCGACCTTGGAATAATCCTGAAACCGATATTTTTAGAAAAGTCTCACAACAAGATGATTTGTTTCTAGTTGCGATTAAAGATGAGCAACTCATTGGCACGCTGATGGGCGGCTATGACGGCCATAGAGGCTGGATTAATTATTTGGCTGTTCATCCCCACCAACAACGCTTAGGAATAGCTACAGCGCTTGTTCAGCAGCTTGAAAAACGGCTGATTGCGCGAGGCTGCCCAAAACTACAATTATTGGTGCGTAAAGATAACCTAAATGTACTGAATTTTTATGAACAGCTCGGTTATGACGAAGTAGAAGCGGTGTGTCTAGGGAAACGTTTAATTAGCGATAGTTCACATGATTAGGCCCTTACTTATAATAGCTTTGACATAATAAGAAAAGTAATCAGAACTTGGGGATAAGTGAGTGTGCTTGTGGATAAATCTCATTTTACCCACAACTAAACAAATAATGCTTTAGATAAAATCACAAGTATGAAAAAAGCCTCATACGTTATGTATGAGGCTTTTTCGAATATGGTGGCGAGACCCAGGATCGAACTGGGGACACACGGATTTTCAATCCGTTGCTCTACCTACTGAGCTATCACGCCGTTGGCCTGTATTAAGCCGTATCGCAGAACAATAGTCAACAATTATCCTGAGTTTTTGATTTAAATGAGTATTTTTTATACTTAAAAAAAAATCCCTGATGGGATCAGGGATTGAAAACACTAATAATGGTGGCGAGACCCAGGATCGAACTGGGGACACACGGATTTTCAATCCGTTGCTCTACCTACTGAGCTATCACGCCGAAGTGGGCATATTAAACAATGTTTATATGATCAGGTCAAGCAACTTCCGCATTTTTTGTAACAAGTGATTATTTTTAAATCATCACCACATACGAACAGAGCTTTTAATAATGTAATTTACCAATATGAGCCAAACAGCGATGAATTGCCCCACACCCTGGCTCAAAAATTTTAACGCCTTTTGACTCTTCTATACGACAAGCTTCTTCAACTAAGCGCTCTGCAACCCCACGGCCCCGGTTAGCAGGATGTACAACAATATATTCAAGGACCTTGCTTTCACCTTGTCCTGAAGACCAGATTGCCCCTATAATTTTGGTGTTAAATTCAGCAGTATATAGCGTGGTATACTGTTTTAAATCTTGTTCAAGTTGTTCAATCGCATCGTGCCCGTCACCAAACTCCGGACTTGTATCATACAGTCGCTCAAGCTGATCTCGAATCTCTGAATTATCTAGAGAACTATAAGCATGTACGGTAATAGGCATTGATTAACCCTCCTGAGCAAACTATGATGCTGTCACGAATTCGTCACAGCGAAATTATCGTTACATCCAATCATTTTTGACGTTTTTTTGAGGAACGTGTCCATGACGCAACGTATCAGTGAAGTGGTTAGAAATACCAATGAAACCAAAATTCGAGTTCGTTTAAATCTCGACGGTACTGGTCAAGGCACACTAAACACTGGAGTTCCATTTTTAGACCATATGATTGATCAAATCAAGCGACATGGCTTATTTGATATCGATATTCATTGTGACGGAGACCTCGAGATTGATGATCACCACACTGTAGAAGACTGTGGAATCACGCTTGGACAAGCTTTTGCACAAGCTTTAGGCGATAAAAAAGGTTTAAAACGCTATGGTCACTTTTATGCACCATTAGATGAAGCTTTATCTCGCGTTGTTGTAGATTTATCTGGTCGCCCGGGTTTATTCATGGATATTCCATTTACCCGCGCGCGCATCGGTACCTTTGATGTCGATTTATTTTCTGAGTTCTTCCAAGGTTTCGTAAACCATGCGCTTATGACCTTACACATCGATAATTTGAAAGGTAAAAATAGCCACCATCAAATTGAAAGTGTGTTCAAAGCGCTTGCTCGTGCTTTACGTATGGCATGTGAAGTTGATCCACGTGCAGAAAACACGATTGCATCGACCAAAGGTAGCCTCTAATGACACGTATCGCGTTACTTGATTATGGCATGGGCAATTTACACTCAGCAGCTAAAGCACTTGAGTATGTAGGCGCTACAGTCGATGTGACCAATGATCCAAAACTAATTGCACAAGCCGACAAAATTGTTTTCCCGGGCGTTGGGGCAATGCGTGACTGTATGCAAGGCATGCGTGAAGCAGGCATTGATGAAGTCGTACGCAAAGCTGCTTTTAATAAGCCAGTTCTTGCGATTTGTGTAGGTATGCAAGCACTACTACAAAGCTCAGAAGAAAATGGCGGTGTAGAAGCACTCGGTATTTTTGACGGCGTAGTAAAACACTTCCCTCAAATGGAAGGTTTAAAAGTACCACACATGGGCTGGAACCAAGTTCACCAAATGGATCCAAGCCATCCAATGTGGAACAACATTGAGCAAGATGCCCGCTTCTACTTTGTACATAGTTACTATGTCGAACCAAAAGATGAAAGCTTAGTTGCTGCAACATGTGACTATGGTGTGAACTTCTGTACAGCAATTCACAAAGATAATTTATTTGCGACCCAATTCCACCCAGAGAAAAGTCACACTGCTGGTTTGCAGTTACTTAAAAACTTTGTGGAATGGAATATTTAATTTCATTTAAAACCAAAATAGATCAGGTCGAGATGGCCTGATCTATTTTTTTATTTATAATAACAACCAATCATTTATAGAATGATATTTTATTCAACAAAATATTGAATATTCATACTTTTAAATAAAACCAAATGATCAGGAAAACAAAATGAATGCCCCTTTTGAAAATCAAGCAACCCAACAAGATTCCCCCTTTAAAGCAAATGGTCGTTTCGGACGACTCTCTTATGCGGCATGGACTCTCTTATTTTCCTTTGTAATTGTGATCGCCATTATTATTATTGCTTTCACTTTTGGACTGACAAATAAAGATTTAACAGGCCATTCCACCGCAGGAATGATTCTTATAGGTATTGTTTATATTGTCTGTATCTATTTCAACTTTATTTTTACTATTCGTCGCTTGCATGACCGCAATAATACGGGATGGCTATCATTACTGATGCTCATACCTGTCGTAAACTTTATTTTTATGATTTATCTCTTTGCAGCCAAAGGTACGGAAGGCACTAATGATTACGGTCCACAGCGCCCAACTCTTGGCTGGGAACGCGTTTTAGGCTGGATCTATATTGTCCTAATTCCACTTGCTTTTGTTTTTGCTATTGTTGCCACAATCATGGCTCCTACCTATGAAGGTTATGTCGAGAAAAGCGAAAGCGTTGTCATTGGTACACCATCTCAGTCTCAATAATTTTTGAAGACAGTCATAAAGCCTAGTCCTCTAGGCTTTATTCATATATAAAGCTAATAGCCCAATTCATTTGTACGCTGTTAAATATGTTCGAAGCCTCTCCCCTCCTTGATAAAGCATTTATTCAGCAGCTTCCTCCTTTTGAAAATCTTACACACCAAAATATTGTTGTGATTGAAAATATTGAGCAATGTAAAAGTATTGAAAATGAATTAAAAAACGCTGTAATTTTGGGATTTGATTCTGAATCTAAACCGACTTTTCGGGTAGGTGAAGTCTCGACAGGTCCACATCTGATTCAGCTTGCTACGGAACACAAAGCATATTTATTTCACGTCAATTCATCGACTTTAAAATTTTTGCAGCCATTTTTGTCTAATCCTCAGCAAATTAAAGTTGGCTTTGGCCTTAAAAATGATAAGCACATTTTTCATAAAAAAGGCATTGAACTGGAAAGTTGTGTCGATCTTGCTAAAGGCTTTAGCCACTTCGGTTTTACACAGCAAATGGGTGTACAAAAAGCGGTTGCACTGTTATTTGGGCAATATCTTGTAAAGTCGAAAAAAATTGGAACTTCAAATTGGGCACGAAAGCCGCTTAGCTCTCAGCAAATCAGCTACGCTGCCGCCGATGCATATGCTGCTTTATTGGTATTTGAAGAGCTCAGAAAACAAAAACTATTACCCACTCACATTTCTCAAACTATTCAAACTGCACTTCAAGCGTAAAGTTATAAAAGTCTTTTCTAAGGCTTAGCGATTGATCAATACTTTGCTAAGATGTGCAAAATTTCATAATCATGATGAAGCAAGGAGCGGAAGCATGCTAATCATTCCTGCAATTGACCTGAAAGATGGTAAATGTGTGCGTTTAAAACAAGGGCGTATGGAAGACGATACTGTTTTCTCTGACGATCCAGTTGCAACTGCCCAGCATTGGGTAAATGAAGGCGCACGTCGTTTGCATTTGGTCGATTTGAATGGCGCTTTCGCAGGCACTCCAATTCATAAACCTGTTGTTGAAGCAATTGCTAAAGCACAGCCAGAATTACCAATTCAAATTGGCGGTGGTATTCGCT
The DNA here is from genome assembly GCF_037027805.1 of Acinetobacter sp. 161(2023). Classification (NCBI taxonomy): domain Bacteria; kingdom Pseudomonadati; phylum Pseudomonadota; class Gammaproteobacteria; order Moraxellales; family Moraxellaceae; genus Acinetobacter; species Acinetobacter sp. 161(2023). Next base: position 221,898 of record NZ_JAZEYD010000005.1, read on the forward strand.
CATTAGAAACCATCGAGCACTATTTAGAAGCTGGCGTGACTTTTGTCATTATCGGTACTAAAGCAGTTCAAGAGCCTGAATTTGTAGAAGAAGCTTGTAAACGCTTTGCTGGTCACATCATTGTTGGTATTGATGCGATAAATGGCATGGTTGCAACTGATGGCTGGGCAAATGTTACTGACGTTAAAGCAACTGACTTAGCTAAACGCTTTGCAGATGCAGGCGTGTCTAGCATTGTTTATACAGACATCGCTCGTGACGGCATGATGCAAGGTGTAAATGTTGAGCAGACTGTAAACTTGGCTCAATATTCAGGTTTACCAGTAATTGCTTCTGGTGGTGTAACAAATCTTGATGATGTACGTAACTTAATCGGCCAACCGGGCATTTTAGGTGCAATCACAGGTCGTGCAATTTATGAAGGTACTTTAAACCTTCGTGAAGCTCAGCTTTTGTTAGATGAAAACCGTCTTTAATTTTTAAGATGTAAAAAAAGAGCCACTTTAGGCTCTTTTTTATATCTTATATGACAAATATATTCCTAATCAATAAACTACATTTCGCATAAATTTAAGGACTTGGTTACCACTATTGATATAGGTGTAAGTCACAGAACTAGCAAAACTAAAAGATGAACCAGCAGAAATTATTTTCATGCTATCGGTAAATTGTATGGTCAACTCACCTTCTAATACATAAATCAGTTCTTGCCATCCTTCCGCATCTGCTTCGGCAACATAAGACTCGCCTACTGCTAATGACCACGTCCAAAGCTCAACTTGTGAACGCGATGGAACTGAAGCCAATAAGGTTGCTCTGCTTTCTTCCTTTTCACCTTGCCAAGCAAGTGCATTGACCAAAGCTTGTTCTTTATGCTCAGGTGCACTCACAATCGTTCCAAAGTCTACTCCCAACACTGCCGCAATCGCATCAAGTTTAGCTAGGCTAATATTAACTTGCCCTGTTTCCAAAGCTGCGATTGTCCGTCTGCTCACCCCTGCCTGATCGGCCAATTCCTGTTGGCTTAAATCTCGTTCATCTCTTAAGGAACGAATGTTTGTGCCGACATGCTGTAAAACGGTACTGGACTGGCTCATAAATTAACGCAGCAAATAAAATATGAGCAATATATTGCACAAAATAGAAGAATAGCGCAATATGTGCAGTATATTGCACAATTCTTTCTAATTTGAATATGTCACCAATTTCTTTGAGTTCAAGCAAAGCCCCACAATTAGCACTCGTTTTAATTACGATCATTTGGGGTGGAACATTCCTTACTGTGCAATATGCACTGAATTTTTCATCGCCTATGTTTTTTGTAGGCTGCCGCTTTGCTGTCGCGGCGCTTACCTTGCTGCTTATTTCTTTCAAGAGTATGAAAGGCGTTACTTTAAAAGATTTAGGTGCTGGCAGTGCGATTGGTCTTGTAATTGTGGGAGGCTATGGAACTCAGACAATTGGCCTACAAACCATTCCAAGTAGTGAGTCGGCTTTTTTAACAGCGCTTTATGTTCCACTTGTACCTATTTTAATGTGGCTCATCTTTAGAAAAGTTCCACACATTATGACTTGGGTGGGAGCAGTCCTTGCTTTTGCTGGCCTTATTTTATTGACAGGTAATGGTTTTGAAAAAATCTCTTTAAATTTTGGACAGCTTGTAACAGTACTCGGATCACTTGCGATTGCATTAGAAATTATTTTTATTAGTTATTTTGCTGGAAAAGTAAATTTACGTCGCGTCACCGTCATTCAACTCGCTGTCGCCTCTCTGGTTTCTTTTGCCATTATGCCTGCGGTGGGTGAACATACAATTCCTGCATTTTCATGGCCACTTGTACTCCTTGCTGTTGCATTAGGTTTAGCCAGTGCGCTTATTCAATTTGTGATGAACTGGGCTCAACGTATGGTTGATCCTTCCCGTGCTGCGATTATCTATGCAGGAGAACCTGTTTGGGCAGGTATTATTGGTCGAATTGCGGGTGAGCGTTTACCAGTTATTGCTCTTTTGGGTGGTGCTTTAGTGGTATTAGGTGTTTTAGTGAGTGAATTAAAACTTAAGTTGCCAAGCAAAAAAGTCAAAAGTATACGAGAATAAAAAAGAGAGCTTAACGCTCTCTTTTTTTTATCTATTATTTTTTCTTCAATAATATAGAGGGTTGGTAATACTCAACCGTTGGCATTGGATCATAAAATGGATGGAGCAATGCTTTCCATTCCTGATAAGCCTCAGACTTTCTAAACCCTTCTGTATGATTTTCAATCTCATCCCAAGAGATCATTAAAATATAATGATGTGGGTCAGTTGCATGTCTAATGAGTTGGACAGCATTGAAGCCCTCCATTGGATAAACAATATGTTTCGCCTGCTCAAAAGCCTCAAGAAATGCTTCACTTTGCCCAGACTTTATATTCAAATGCACATGTTCAATAATCATGATTTATTGATACATCGGACGGTTATCATTTAAAGCAATCAAGCCGCGAATTGCACGATATACAATCCAGATCCATGCAGCACCAATTACACCCACACAGAATACGGTCGATGAAATTGCAACACCTGCAAACAGGTCAGTATTTTCACCTGTAAAGAACAAGAAAATAAACGGCAGAAAGGCAATAATATTCCAAGCGAGATACCACCAGAATGTTCGGATTTGCCATGTAAAGTGGCTCGCAAAAATTGAACCTTGCACATCGGAACGTTTTACATAGTTAATAATTAAAGCAATAACCGCAAGTAAGCCGCCTGTAAAAATAGCGACAATATAAAGTACATATAAAATAAGCGTTAAAGTACGATTTGAATCTTGGTCGATAGAACTATTCATTTTTATACCTCTCAAGTTTAATAAAACGATTTACTTTTATGAGCCCCGCAACACATTTAAGGGAGAAATTAGCCACAAAATCAAAAGTAAATGAAGGAATATGGTACAAAAATAAATCTTACGGAATGGTTGTTTTTGTGTTTTATGTCTCAGTTTTTGTTGTGCCCACCATGCAGCAGGCCAGCCTCCTAAAAAGCTGACAATGTGTAATGTTTGCTCAGGCACACGGCGATTACCCAATTGTGCAGCTTCTTTATCTTGTGAATATAACCAATAGCTCAGCACATTCATCATTAAAATAAACAATACGGTATAGGCTGGTAAAACATGGATAAAACTCATAATTCCCATTAAAACGAAATAAAACACGATCCCCATTTGCATTGCAGACCATGGACTGGCTTGAAAAGAAGATTGTGTTTTTACTGGTTTTGAAGCTTTACGGGTTTGAGATGCTTTTAAATAAGTGACCTGCTGGGCACGAAAGCGACCTTGTTCATCGAGAATAATCAGATATTCCAGTGCACAGCCGATAATTGGCCGAGGACCGGGGCGTGCAAAATCTTTGATATGCAAAAAGACTCGCTCTTTTTCAGCATCATCTGGCTGAATAAAGCCATAACCTTTTTCGTCGAACCATTCGACTAATCGCCCCTGATCTCGCATCTTTATTCCTTTATCCTTTTACGTGGCTCAAACGATCTTGCATCATTGCTCGCATTTCTTGCGGGTCTTTTTGCAAAATGTCGTCGCCTGTACGTCCTTCTTCTTTATTTTTTTGAGCAACTTGCAAACGCATTGACCAGAAACGGCATGCCGCCATTGCTAAGAATACATCTAAACACTCAAGTTCATCTGAAGTAAGCGCACGAACTTTTTGATAACTCTCTAAGTAAGCCGCCACTTTGTCTGAATTTAAATGTGCTGCTGGATATTCGGTACAGAAATCATTGATGGTAATCGCAATATCAAATAGCAATTCATCTTGATTTAATTCATAGAAATCTAAAATACCTTGTAATTGCTCACCTTCAAACAACGTATTGTCGCGGAATAAATCAGAGTGAATAAAACCTGTTGGTCGATTTGAGTACAACGCTGTTTTAGCATTAAAAGCTTGATAGACCTGCTCCAGTAAAGTTTGGTCTTCTTGAGTCATATTTGGTTTAAGCTGCTCTGCAACGGCTGTCCAATATTGATGATCACGTCTATATTCACGCTCAAGCGGAAAATCTTGTAAAGCCACATGTAGCTTGGCCTGTGCATCTGCAATTGCTGCAACTTGTGCGACGGTGGTTTGCATGGGATGGTGACCCATGAGACGTGGTGCAATCTGTGCAGGCTTTTCTGCAATAACATGAACCGCTTGTCCGCTATGTTTTAATGGCACCGCCACTGGCACATCATGAGTCCCCAATTGTTCAAGAACAGGAATGAGTTCACCTGCCCCTTGTGCATCTAACTCTTCAAACACGGTGAGTACATATTGTTTGCGGTTTACATCAACCAGAAAATAATTGGTGTTTTGAATACCTCCCTGAATTGGGTTCAGCTCCAACACCTCTAATCCATAAGGTGCAGCAAAGGTGCGAACTTCATCTAAACTCAACGGGGTATAAACCGACATGGAAAACCTGCAAAAAACATCTGTGAAGTTTGATAGAATACCTCTTCCCTCCATGAAGGTGTAGCGCCTGTGTAGGAACTTTCACCAACGGCGATTATTTTTGGAAAAAGTTATGCTTGCTAAACGTATTATTCCTTGCCTAGACGTTGATAACGGACGCGTAGTTAAAGGCGTTCAATTCCTCGATATTCGTGATGCTGGCGACCCTGTTGAAGTGGCACGTCGCTATAACGAACAAGGTGCAGACGAAATTACTTTCTTAGACATTACCGCTACACATCATGGACGCGATACCACTTACCGTACTGTTGAACGTATGGCCGAGACTGTATTTGTGCCATTAACTGTTGGTGGTGGTGTACGTAAGGTTGAAGATATTCGTGCGTTATTAAATGCGGGTGCAGATAAAGTGAGTATTAACTCGGCTGCCGTATTTAACCCTGAATTTGTTCAAGAAGCTTCTCAGCACTTTGGCGCACAATGTATTGTGGTTGCGATTGATGCCAAAAAAACTGGTGATAACAAATGGGAAATCTTTACTCACGGTGGTCGTAAACCAACGGGCATTGATGCGATTGAATGGGCTGTACAAATGGCTGACTACGGTGCGGGCGAGTTACTCATTACCAGTATGGATGCCGATGGTACGAAAGCGGGTTACGACATTGCTTTAATGCGTGCCATTAATGACCGCGTTACCATTCCTACGATTGCTTCAGGTGGTGTAGGTAACTTACAACATCTAGCAGATGGGATTTTACAAGGTGGTGCCGATGCAGTATTGGCTGCAAGTATTTTCCACTTTGGCCAATACACCATTCCAGAAGCTAAGCAATATTTGGCTGACCAAGGTATCGAAATGCGCTTGTAAGCTTATTTATATTTAAAGGGGCAATATGCCCCTTTATTTTTTTATGCAGCGCCATCTACAGCATTCACCACACTAGTAAGTTCAGGCTTTTCTTTTTTCTCGACCCATTTTGCAGGAAAGATTTTTTCTATAGCTTGAGATAATGGTCTAGCAAACGCAACAGGTAAACGAACACCCAAAGGATTTTGTTCTTTTAAATCTGCCGAAGACACCACACGTGTTCCCATCACATAGTCAAACCAAGGTTTGGTTACACACCAATTGGCATCTTGATTAGAGTTCATATGGTGATCGTAATGCCAAGGAATTTTACGCTTCGCCCAGTCAGGCTCCAGATGTGCACGGCGATGAATATAATAATAATTTCCTGCACTGTACCAAGCTGCAAGTGCCATACCTTTTGAAAATGGATAGAAAATTGCACTTGAAACGGTTGCCACGACTGCCAGTGAAATTAACTCATTTTTAGTTCGCCAGTTGCCAACGCCCTCCACATAACAATCATCATGAAATTGCTGCTTACGGACTTCACGATGATGTGCCCAATGGGATTCCATACTTTTTGGCACGGGGCTATAGCGTGGCTTTCCAGCACGATGTACCCCATGCAGAATATATTTATGAGCTACCCATTCAAATGCATTGGCAACCGCAATTCCTGCAATAAACCCTTTTAACATCACCTAACTCCTTTTTCTTTTATTTAGAATATAAAATTCGCTATGCTAGGTATTGACCAGAATTTATAGTTTCATTGACAAATCACGACAAGAAAGAGGTGGTCAGGGATGCCACAATTAAAAAATTATACGGGTTCGGTCTATGGAGGACTCGGACATCTATTAAAAGCTTATTGCGAAGCCAATCAGTTAGCTATTCCTGAACAATTAGAGCAAATTCAAAATCTGGAACGCTTTGACTATGTAGTTTGGCGTGACCTATTAGAAGTGATTTATAAATTAGACCCGAAGCCGGGATTAGGCCTAGAAATTGCCAAATACGTGCAACCCAAACACTTAGGGATTATTGCCTACCTTGCTCTCTCGTGCGACAACCTAGGCGAAGCCTTAATTCGCTATCATGATTTTCACCGTCTGATTTATGACGGAAGTCCGTTAGTGGTTGAACTATATGGTCAATATGGCTCTATTCGCTGGGAAGAGACCGAGTTACACCCCACCCAACTGACTGATGAAATCGCGATTGCACTGGTTATTCAATTCTTACGACTTTTTATGTCTCATGAAGATATACATTTACATGAGGTACATTTTTTAAATGCGGCACCCAAGAACATTAGGGTTTATGAACAATACTTTCAATGTCCGGTCCGTTTTAGCCAGTCACGTACCGAGCTACTCATTCCAATTACGGAAATTCATAAGCCACTCAGCAGCGCAGACCACACATTACAACAACTATTGGTTCAGCAAGCACAAGCACTTTTAGAACAGTTACCAAATTCAACCCAGCTTGATCAGCGTTTACAGCATTCAATTTTGACTGGACTGCAAAAGAATCAGTATCAAATTGAATATATTGCTGCTCAGCTCGGCCTTTCGGTCCGACAACTCCAACGCCACTTGCAACAACAAGACACCACTTTTCAAGAACGTGTTCAGCAAGTAAGGTTTATGCTCGCAACCGAGTATTTAAAAGACCCGCATTTAAGCTTACAAGAGATTGCTCTTTTGCTTTGTTATTCAGAACAAAGTGCTTTTCAAAGAGCATTTAAACATTGGACCAATCAAACACCGCAACAATGGCGAGATCAATTTTTAGACAAAGAATAACCAACCAAAACTTACAAATCTTTTCTTGATTAAAACAACACTGAAAACAAAAATTTCATATAGTCACATGCTTTAAATTTATGTGACGTAATTCACATTAATTAAAATAGATTAAATAAATGAGTAATCAGAATGAATAAATATTTTGCTGAATTTCTAGGTACGTTTTGGCTAGTCTTTGGTGGTTGTGGTAGCGCAGTATTAGCCGCAGCTTTCCCTGAACTTGGTATTGGCTTTGCAGGTGTAGCCCTTGCCTTTGGTTTAACCGTACTCACAGGTGCCTATGCTCTAGGGCATATCTCAGGTGGACATTTTAATCCCGCGGTAAGCGTTGGCCTCTGGGTCGGCGGCCGCTTCGATGTTAAAGATTTGATTCCCTATATTGTTGCTCAAGTAGTCGGTGCGACTGCTGCTGCATTTGTTCTTTACATTATTGCTCAAGGTCAAGCTGGCTTTACTGGTGTTGGCGGTTTTGCTTCAAATGGTTTCGGTGATTTATCACCAAACAAGTTTGGCTTAGGTTCTGCTTTCATTATTGAAGTGGTACTTACAGCTTTCTTCTTAATCATTATTTTAGGATCAACACATGGTCGTGCACCTGCTGGCTTCGCCCCTATTGCTATTGGTTTAGGCTTAACGCTTATTCACTTAATCAGTATTCCAGTAACCAACACTTCGGTGAACCCTGCACGTAGTACAGGTGTTGCGTTCTTTGCTGAAACTGCTGCTTTAAGTCAGTTGTGGTTATTCTGGGTGGCGCCGATTTTGGGTGCTGTAATTGGTGCACTTATTTATAAGGTGGTTGCTGGAGAGAAGGATTAACTTTTCTTAGACTCAATATACTATCGCGGTGGGTGACATGGATGTCACCTGTTGAGCAGGGATAAACGGAAGTACCCTCTGATCAACAAAGCCTTTTGCTTACTTTTGGGCTTTCAAAAGTAAGAAATGTCTATACAAACTCAATAAGACCTAACATGGTATTAAAGACTGTATGGCAGCATGACTATGCTAAACATCACACATAGAATGCATAAATTATAAAAACGGATTATTAATTTCTTGTTCAGCTGGACGTTCAATTTTCTCTGGTAATTCTTCTTTTTCCAAAGCCGTAACCACTTCGTTTAAAAAGCTCTGTAAGGCTTTCGCTTGTTCTAGTCCAACTTTATCTTTAGTGATTTGCAAGTTGCCATAAATGCTGACGCAATCAATATCATTTTCTAATGTTAAATCTTCAATTGAAGAAGACTCTGTACCCTTTTCAAATGGCTTAAACATAGGTGTTGTCTCGTTGTTATATCTTGATAGTGTAATACGACCAATTTAAATAAAATCAATCAAAATTAAAAGTGCCGATAAAATTAAAAAAGCACCCATCAAGATATTAAAATATTTCAAACGGTTGCCATGATTTAATACGACTGAAAATTTATCACCGCACAGCCCCCAAAAGAACAAACATGCATAGCAAGTGAAAAAATAAATCACGATAAAGATCGGCAAAGCCTGTGGATTTTCAATGCTTGTAAACATGGTAATGCCCGATACACAAGCCAACCACGCTTTAGGATTAAGCCACTGTAACAAGAAACCATCTTTAAAATTGGGAATAATCAGCTGCTCTACAGGAGCACTTGCAATAGAAATGTTAGTCGCAGAAAGAATAATTTTTATACCGATATAACAAACAAATAGCGTTCCACAAATCGCAAGAATTTTTAGGACAATAGGAAACTGAGTTAATAGACTTTGAAGCCCAAATGCCATAAAAATCAAAAGTAAGGTAAAGCCAATCGTGGCCCCTGAAATATAGGGAAGCGATCTTTTTAAACCGTGATTTAAGCTAGTCGATAAAATAACTGTATTGACGGGACCTGGGGTAATAGACATTGCAAAAGAAAAAAGAAACATCGAAGCAAACATTGTTATTGTCCTTATTTGAATAAATAGATGAATAGACAGATCTGTATATTCATCTATTGTATCTATTTAGAACTGACTAACAATATCAATAACCAACCTATTTTATTATTTGCAAGAAATAGTTCACCAAGGCATCTATCAATTGTTTCACAATCGCTTTTCTTGTTTCTTCATCAATACTTGGAACTTTTGATTCCATAGGTTCAGAAGACGTACTTTTTTGCTTTTTAAATTGATCTTGTAATGCGTGAATCTGGTCTGTAGTTAAGTCTTTTTCACACTGGCTTTCTCCGTCCCAATGTAAATAGTCAAGCTTCTGGTTTGGCTTAACTTGGCTAGATGTTAACGGTAAGCGATAAACATTACGTTTCTGTTGCTCGGTAAGTTGAGGAAATAAGTTAATTCCTAATTTTTCTTCAAGATAGCAAACACTGACTACTTTAACCTGCTGAGAGTTATTATTCGGTGCATAATAAGCGCCAATTGCACCTGTTTTAGGATAATAAACTGCCTTATACACTGCGCTTGGAATGATGACACCACGTCCAATCGTCTTGAGTCGTTGACCTTCAAATATTGGCCCCGTCACGATATAAGCATCTTGCTTTTGCTTAGTGACTACTGCGCGCGTGGCATCTTCAAGCTTACGCCAAACTTCCTGATTATTTTTAGGGGCCTGCGGCACCATATTACTTAATGAAAAGCTATCAGACTGCGATTCCTTATTGGGCATATCACCATTGGGTGACATATGTCCACGGTCATAGCCTGAACCACGATAATCACTTAAAAGTGAACGATGACGCTCAGGAATTTGAGTTTCTTCATGAAAACTATCTTCACGTTTAATTTTAACGCTTAAACGCTCAGGACTTAGATGTTCAGCCGACCATAATGGTGTTTTAGATATACCTGAGTACAAGACATTAAAGCCATTAAAGCACAGCGGATAACTGTCTTTTTTTAAACTGCCTTTATTTAAAGCTGGCGGAACTTCACGGTAAAACTGATTTAGACAAGTCGAGTTGGTACTTAAAGGTGAAAACCACTGTGAAATTTTTTCACCGCCAAAAGCGAAGGCAAAACTTCCTGCTGCCACTCCGGCAAGTACAATCTTGCCAAAATGCTCACTTAAAGAAAAATCATCAAAGATGCCTGTACTACTTTTTTTACTTGCCATATTTATATCAATACCACTATCCACACGCAGCTTAACAATCCTAATTTTTTAAGTATATCTCTTATCTTTCAAACGGTTAAAACATGGTCATAATTTTTGTAACTCTATTTCTTGTTCGGTAACAGTTTGTTGGCATTGTGAGGAACTTTCACTATTGAATTGGGTTAATTGCGTATCTTTCATTGAAAAGCACGGATGGGTTATGACATGGTTAGCTCCACAAATTTGGATAAAAATATAAACGGAGTCCATTTAATGATCCATTCAAAGATTATTGGTATTGGTGTGATTGCTGGACTATGCAGCATGGCAGCTTTAGCTGAACCTGCTGTCCAACCAGGTGAAACTTTAGAAAGTTTGTCTAAAGTAAAAGTCACGACAACCGTCAATGGGCAACCTGGCTCTATTAGTGATTTGGTCAATAGTGGCCAAGTACAACAAGTTTCTGCTGCACCAACAGGCGCAGCGCCTACAGGTGCCCCTATTCCAGCAGATGTGCCACCAGCACCTCCAGTGGCACCAATGGATGCCGTACCACCTGCACAAGATCAGGCATCTCCAGCGCCACAAGATCCAACTCAGTCGGCAGACCCAATGGCAAAAGAGGGTGCTTTGCCAGCCGATGCACCTATGCAAGCTCAATAATCAAAGCCATAAAAAAACCAAGACAGCTGTCTTGGTTTTTTTATGCATCAAATTTTTATATTTCGATTTGACTGCCTAACTCAACCACACGGTTGGTTGGAATTTGGTAGAAGTCACTCACTGGACTCGTATTACGCTGCATAGAGATAAACAGCTTTTCTCTCCACGGCGACATACCATCACCCACCGAGTGAACAATACGATCTCGCGAAATAAAGAAGCTGATATGCATTAAGTCATATTCTAGACCTAACTGTTCATAGGCCTGCATGAGTGCTTTAGGTACATTCATTTCATCTTTAAAACCGTAGAAAATTTTAATACGGTAGAAATGTTCAGCTAACGCTTCTGTCGAAATACGCTCTTCTGCTGCAACAAACGGTACATCTTCAATGACTACAGTCACTAAGATATTACGCTGATGCAGCACTTTATTGTGCTTAATGTTATGCAGCATGGCATGTGGTACAACGTTTGGTGTCCCTGTCATAAAGACAGCATCACCCGGTACCCAGTGCACGCTATTGCCAATACTTTTCACAAACAAGTCTAAAGATAACGTGTCATGTTCAAGTTTGGCAAAAGTGAGCTCACGACCACGTTTCCATGTCATTAAGATGGTGACTGCAATTCCACCAATGAGTAATGGAACCCAACCACCCGATAACACTTTAAGTGAAGTCGCTGCAACTAAAACCGATTCCAAAATGAAGAACGGAATAATGAGTAGCACCACTTTTGGCATGCTCCACTTCCAAGCCGAATAGATGAACACAGCAACCAAAATCGTGTCACACAGCATCGTCAAGGTTACAGCGAGACCATACGCACTTGCCAAGTTTGAGCTGGTTTTGAAAATCAAAATTAAGATAATAATTGCGATTAAAAGCAACCAGTTTAAGAAGGGAACATAAATCTGGCCTTCTTCTGACTCAGAGGTATGTTTAATACTTAAGCGAGGTAAATAGCCCAGTTGAATCGCTTGACGTGCAAGTGAAAACACACCAGAAATTACGGCTTGAGAGGCAATGACGGTTGCCATGGTCGCCATAATAATCATTGGGTAAAGTGCCCACTGCGGCACCAATAAATAGAACGGGTTTTGAATCGCCGCTGGGTCTCTGAGCAACAATGCACCCTGCCCTGCGTAGTTTAAAACCAAGCACGGCAACACCACAAAGAACCATGCGAGACGAATCGGAACTGGTCCGAAATGCCCCATATCGGCATAAAGCGCTTCACCACCGGTCACTGTTAAAACAACAGCACCCATCACGAAAAAGGTCATTACTGGCTGGTGATAGATAAACTGAATCGCCCAATGCGGACTAAACATGCCTAACACCACAGGGGTTTGAATGACACTGTGAAGACCTAATATTCCTAACGATAAGAACCACACCATGGTAATCGGGCCAAAAAACTTACCAACAAAAGCCGTACCGTGTTTTTGTACCAAAAACAACGCGATGATGATGGTAATCGCAATTGGCATGATGAATGGGTCAAACACATTGGTTGCAATAGACAAGCCTTCGACTGCCGAGAGTACCGAAATGGCTGGGGTAATAATACCGTCACCAAAAAACAGCGATGCACCAATAAAGCCAATAGCAATCATGTAGATTTTCTTATTATCGGCAATTTTAGCTTTACGTAAGTTCAATGCGAGTAAGGCCATGATTCCGCCTTCGCCATTGTTGTCTGCACGCATAACGATGGCGACATACTTGATGCTGATGATCAGCATTAAGCACCAAAAAATAATGGATAAAATTCCTAATACGTTTTCAGGCTGAATTCCCAACCCATGCGCTGCATGGAAGGACTCTTTTAAGGCGTAGAGTGGACTTGTTCCAATATCTCCAAAGACCACCCCAAGAGCTGCCAAAGCCGTGGCAGGCAAGGTCGCTTTTTTGGCCGTATTTTGCATTGTGTAATTAAACCAATAGATTTTTAGCGCAATCTTATCACCTCTATTATTTTTTTTCTGTAAAGCTCATCTTAAATCTTGGCAGAACAAGATTTTTTAGTTACTATCGCACGCCTTGGTGAGGTGTCCGAGTGGCTTAAGGAGCACGCCTGGAAAGTGTGTATACGTTTGCGCGTATCGAGGGTTCGAATCCCTCTCTCACCGCCAGAATTGAAATTTAAAGAGGCTTAAACCTAATCGGTTTAGGCTTTTTTATTGGCTAAAATATTAAAAATAGTCAAAAAAATTGATAATTTTTTACATCTGACACAAAACTTAAATTTAAGTAAGTAATTAAATTCAATGAAGAATCTTATTTCTTTAGCTAAAAAAAGCCTTCTCGATCATCACAACTTAAACCTGCCTTTTGCGGTCTATTCAGCTTACCAAGAGCAAAAAATCACAAACGTTCCGATTTCTAAACCCTTACTCATTATTGTGTTAAGTGGATACAAAGAACTTGGAAAAACTGAAAATATTAAGTGTGATGCTGGCTCGTTTATTTTTTTAGCGAACAGCTCCAGCATTGATATGCGCAACATTCCAAATCAAGAAGAATATTTTTCGCTCCTCATCGAATTTGATTTTGATGACTTTAAAGACCTCCCAAATCCGTCAGGAATTCCTAAAAAATTTGTACAAGGCCAACTCACCACCTTACTAGAAAATGCACTTTCTCAATTTATAGATTTTTCTCTCATTGCCCCGCCTTCTGTTTTTAAATTTAGAAGAAGAGAACTTTTAGAACTTATTTATCATTCTGGTTACACTGACATCTCTAGCCTAAACATGGCTACAAGCTTGAGCCAAAAAGTTCAGGCTTTTATTTCCGATCATTTATCTACGGAACTCACAGCTGAATTTATCGCAGCTCAACTTTTTATGAGTTCATCGACGCTAAGAAGAAAGCTAAAAAGTGAGGGAAATAGCATTCAGGACATTCGTAATAGAGTACGACTAGGCCTTGGGCTGCATCTTATTCAAACCACCAACGCCAGTATTGGAAATATTGCTTTTGAGTGTGGCTATCAATCTCAATCTCGATTTACTGAACAATTTAAAAATTTGTTTGGGATTACCCCACGTGAACTACGCAAAACCAAAATGCGTACTTAAGGCGAATTTATGGCAAATCTGCGTATAAAAAATTTTTAGAAGAAAACTTAAGATCTTTTGGACATTTACAAAAGACACTTAAGAAAGCAAATGAAAAAAGTAGCAGTCATTCTATCGGGTTGTGGTTATTTGGATGGTTCTGAAATTAGAGAATCTGTTTTAACACTATTGGCTTTAGACACAGCCAATATTGAATATCAAATTTTTGCACCTGATGAACCTTTGTTTCATGTCATCGACCATGTGAATGGCGAAATAAACATGACTGAGCGGAGAAATATTTTACAAGAAGCAGGACGAATTGCCCGAGGTAAAATTTCCTCAATCGATCAACTTAATGAAAATGAATTTGATGGCCTTCTTCTTCCGGGTGGATTTGGAGTCGCAAAAAATTTATCAACTTTTGCCTTTAAAGGAGCAGAGGCAAGAGTACATTCTACAGTTGCCTCAATCTTAAAAGCGTTTCATCAAAGTAAAAAACCGATCGGGGCAATATGCATATCCCCTGCATTACTAGCACTTACTTTTGGAGATTTACACCCAAATATCACTTTGGGTTCTGACCTTAACACTGCTAAAGAAATTGAAAAAACTGGTGCGATTCATCATATTTGCCAGACCTCAAGCTGCGTGGTCGATAAACAAAACTTATTTGTTACCACGCCTGCCTATATGGATGACCAAGCTGGTTTAAAGGATGTCTTTTTAGGAATTAAAAGTTTAGTTAATGCCATGACAACTTTGACAAATTAAGGTATTTGATTAGGGATAGAAATTGCTATCCCTTTATTTGGTTGCGTTCTTTAATAGATCCTAGGCAATACCTACTAGTGATGGGCCTTTACAGTGACAGAGAAAACTAACTGAACACTTTCCCCTTTCAATTCTAAAGACTATTGGTCTTTGTTTTATTAATGTTAAGGATGATAAGGTTACATTTTACGATATGGGTAACTACTACGAGATCTGGCAGAAAGATCGTAATTCGGGGCGCCCACTGACAGTAGAACGTAATTTCTTACGATTCGCAGCCGGAGCCAATCCAGCGAAGTGGAATATTCAGGATGGAACTTGGGACTAATGTAATCTGAACATCTGATACAACTCACACTCTTAATATGTATTAGCTCAGATTTGACCTGACACAGCTATGGCACAGATCTAAACCTAATCTGACAGGCAGCTCCGTGCCATAAGCGGACGCAATTACCCTCATCGGCTCTGCGATAATTATGATTCTGGAAGAACAGAATGCATCCTCTGCCACATCAGAATTAATCGCGTATTGATAAAATAGATAGCTTTTTTTCGAAATGTTTTTCCATATTTGTTATATGGCGAAAGGGAATTTATATGTCATAAATGCACTACAGGAATATTAAAGGAAATGATCTTATGTCACTTTATGACCTTAGGATCGAAGCGCAGGCGTTACCGCAGGCTTGGCACTCTCAAGTATTAGGCCACATAGGGGACGCAAATCTCAAAGTTCTGCGAATGGATGAACGCTCAATAATTGAAGAGGTACATGAGTATGACGAGGGGTTACTGGTCATTGACGGATGTCTGGAACTGCGTGTTGGAGGTAAAAAAATTTCTGTAACCTCTGGTCAGCTTTATGTAGCCAAAGCCGGAGTTCCTCATACCGTGGAAATTGGCAGCTTTGGCACACTGGTAATCATCGACTTACCAGAAACATAAACTGTTTTTTGCCCTCCGAAGCGCATACCCTGAATCAATTCAAAGTGTAGTTAGCAGGGGGAGAATGACTATATTTTGCTCAAAGCAGACTGTCAGATTCGATTGTGTGCTGCCAGTGAAAACCGTCAGATCAAGTCTGAGCTAATACACTTAATACGACCCGGTGACATTAGTCTCACCGGGTTTTACTAGATAATTGAGCCCCTATCACAATATATTTAAGCCTTTATCCCTTTATTTGATTGCGTTCTTTGTATAAATCTAATCAACGATAAGTAACTTCGCACCATTCAGGCTAAAAGACTGATGTGGTTCTGAATTATCCCCTACCTGATAACTCATTCCCGAAGTTAAAGTAAATGTTCGGCCGTCTTTCAATCTACTTTCTAGTTCCCCTTCTAGGCAAAATAATATATGCCCTTTTTCACACCAATGGTCTGCTAAGTAATTTGCTGAGTACTCTACAAGTCTTACTCTAATTTTATTTGCTTCTTCACCAAAAAATTGAGTTTTCCAATAAGCTTTTCCAGTTTCACCGCTATATTCAGTGACTTCAATTTCTTCCCAGTTTGTAATTTGAAATGGAAAAGGCGCGATATTCATAGTTTTTCCAAAGACGTTTATTGTATTTTCAACTTATAGAAAAATTTGATTTTTGCAAACGATTTAAAAATCTATTTCTTAAGGTCCACTGCCCAACTCAGTAACGAGCCAATTAGATTTCGGATCCTTTTGTACAACAGTTACAAACACAATATAGGTTCCAGCAGGATTACCAGCAATATCTGCATGTACGGTTTTTATCTTTATGGCGAGTGAAATCATTTTATAAAATTGTTGATAGTAATCAGGTCTATTTTTGGGTGAGTCATAACAAACTTTTATGACTTCTAGAACTTTTGAGTCTTTATAGTACTGAGCTGTTTCAGCACTTCGAATGTTTAATTTTTCACCTAACCAAACATATTTATACGCTGTGGCTGAGTCTCCATTAGAAAGTGAATTAAAAAATGAAATAACAGTTTGTTTAGCCTGTTCTTTTTCAACGTTAGCCTTTTTCTCGTATGCCTCAAGGGCTGCAAATAAACATAGTCCAGCAAGAACCAGTCCGATAGTTATAAAGATTCTAGACTTTAGCATTTTGCTTCCTTTGGAGAATACGTTTCCACTTCACATGCTACCCGTTTCCATACCGCCCCATCCTTTAAATCCGCTTTTTGAAATTCATATAACCCCATAAAACGGTACATAGCTCGACTATTCAAATTATCTTTAACTCTTGCAAAGACAATTCTTTTCTGTGGACC